>JBBADV010000023.1 GCA_041656295.1 Kiritimatiellales bacterium
GGAAGAACTGAAAAAACAGGCCGGGAAAACCGCCGCTTGACAAACCATAACGAAAGAACTACCCCATGCCCGTCAACGATCAAAAATCAGCACCCCTTCGGTGTCTTTTTTATATGAGGCAATACGTCCTGACTTGAAATCACCGCATCCAGCGCCGGACAGCCTTCAGCGACGCGCCAGCCGAAAGGAAAATCACGGCATTGCGCCGGACGGGCATCGTACAGTGAGCAGCGTCCATCTTTGAGCAGAATGCAGCTGCCGTCCGCCTGATCGGTCAGGCTGAGCTGCCGGCGGTTGGACGCAAGAATCGTATACCGTTCAATAAATTCCGCCTCCGGTATCCCGGCGGCGGCGGCCAGCCGGGCGATATCAGAATCCGTCAGCAGCACATGTCCGCTCCACCGGCAGCAGGCGCCGCATTGCCGGCATTTGAATGAATATTTCAGTTTTTCCATGGTCTTTAAATTCAGCCAGTTATTTAAAAGCGAATGATTTGACATTGAACCCGTTAAAGAAGACTATCCGCACTTAGCCGCAGAAAAGCAAATCAGGTGCGGTGAAAAATTAACAGGAGAAAATTTATTATGTGCAAAGTTATTGAAAAATCAAAAAAAGCCGGCCTTATTGCGGTTGCAGCCGCCCTCGCTCTTGTTTCCACCGGCTGTTCAAAAGAGGTGCAGGATGTCGAAGAAATTGATCTGACCTCTGCCGATCTGTTTACAAACCCGCTGCAGCCGAACCCGCTGGCCGCCGCGCCGGATGATGTGATGGTTACAGTGAACGGCAAACCAATTACCCACGGGGAAATTTCGCAGAATGTCCAGTTGCAAATGATGCAGATGAGCCGGCAGGTTCCGCAACAGCAGCTGATGCAGATGGCGGGACAGATTTATGAAAACGTGCGCGACACGCTGGTTGCCAATATCCTGCTGGAAGAGACGGCGAAAGCCACCGGTGTAACCGCCGGTGACGATGAACTCGACGCTGAAATCACCCGTATTAAAGACAACGCGCCGGAAGAATCAAAACTGGAAGACATTCTCGCCGAAAACAATATTAATTACGACGACTGGAAAGAAAACCTGCGTGATCAGATGATTGTACGCAAACTCGTTGAACAGGTTACTTCTACTGCACCGGAAGCTACCGCCGTTGATGTTGCCAGCTTTTATGAAAAAAACCAGGAGGCGTTTCAGTCACCGGAAGCTGTGACTGCCAGTCATATTTTAATCGGCTTTAAACCGGAAGACACCGAAGAAACCAAAGCCGAAAAGAAAAAACAGGCGGAAGCAATTCTTGAAAAACTGAATGCCGGCGCTGATTTTGCAACACTGGCATCAGAAAATTCCGACTGTCCGAGTAACCAGCGCGGCGGCAGCCTCGGAACATTCGGCCGCGGACAGATGGTGCCGGAATTTGAAGCCGCTGCATTCGGCGCTAAAGACGGCGAAGTTACCGAAGTTGTCGAAACACAATTCGGTTATCACATTATCAAAGTTGATGAATACCGTCCTGCCGGAGTGCGCACGCTGGCAGAGGTTAAAGATCAGCTTCAGAACTACCTTACCAGCCAGAACAAACAAAAAGCGCTGCTGGATTATGTTGATGAGCTTCGTTCAAAAGCTGACATTGAATATAAAACACCGGACTTCGATGCAGCAGCTGCTGCTGCTGAATCAACGGAATCCTCAGAATAATTCGATGACTGTCTGAATTATAAAAAGCGCTCCACCGGAGCGCTTTTTTATTTAAGGTTTTGTCAGCGCTGGTAGCGCCCGATGACCCCGCTGGCGCGCCGCATAGATCATGCGACTAACAATTTCCGGCGGGTAGAGGTTGAACGCGTCCAAATTATTCTTCCACGGTTGTCGAAGGCGCGGTGAGTTCTATGCTGCCGTCTTTTTGATAGGCCTCAAGCGTTTCAATAACGCGCGCGAGTTCTTCCTGTTGTTTGCGGAAAATAGAAAGCAGCGCATCTTTCTGCGTGTCAACGAGATTGCGAATGGTGTCGATCTCTTTTTGCTGAGATGAAAAAATCCCCTGCATTTCATTGATTTTTTCCTGCATGATACCGAGATCACCCTGCGTTTTATTCAGCGCCAGGCTCAAGTTCTGAATTTTTGCAGCAGTTTGTTTTTTCTCCTCTTCCAGCGCGGCTTTGGTCTCGCTGTCAAGAGCCGATATTTTTTCAGCAACGGATTGCCGTTCCGCTTCAAACGCGATTTTAAGCGTTGTAATGGCATCGCCGGTTTCCGCCAGCTCCTGTGCAGTTTCAGAGATCAGCGCATCGACACGGTCAAATTCCGGCTTTAACTGTTCAGCGGCAAGACGCTGATTGTTTTCTTCGATCATCGTCCGGACTTTTCCGGGCGTTGTACAACCGGCAAGAACCAGCAGTGCCGGAAGCAAAATGACAGAAAACATTCTCATTTAAAAAACCTTTCCTTTTTACGCGATCAGTTTATACTTTGTCAGTACGGTGCACAAGGCGGATTTATCGGCATCATTTAACTCGCACAGCGGCAGACGGTAAATTTCTTCAATTTTTCCCATCATGGCCAGGGCGGCTTTCACCGGGATCGGATTGGTATCAATGAACATTGCGTCGAACAGATCAATCAACTGATCATGCATTGCCTGTGCCTTATCCCAGCTCTGCTCAAGCGCGGCGTGCGTCATGTCCGCGACCTCTTTCGGAATAATGTTGGACGCCACACTGATAATCCCGATTGCACCGTCACGCATCATGGGAAGCGTCAGCGCATCGTCGCCGGAAAGAATTTCGAGATCACACACATCCAGTGTCTGTTTTACACGTGCGACATTCCCGCCGGCTTCTTTCACCGCCACAATATTCGGATGCCGTGCAAGCCGCGCGACGGTTTGAATTTCAATTTCACGGCAGGTGCGCCCCGGCACATTATAAAGCACCACCGGTACGCCGAGATCGGCAACAGTAGAAAAGTGACGGTATAAACCTTCCTGATTCGGTTTATTATAATAGGGCGTCACCTGCAGCGTGGCGTCCACGCCGAGTTTTTTCGCTTCCGTTGTTAAATCCACCGCTTCCTGCGTCGAATTTCCGCCGGTGCCGGCAATCACTTTTGCACGGCCGTTTACGAATTTTACCGTTTCTTCAACCACGCGCATGTGTTCTTTGTGGTCCAGCGTCGGCGATTCTCCGGTGGTGCCGACCGGCACAATGCCGTCGATGCCGTTTTCAAGTTGAAAATTCAGCAGATCACGATAACGGTCAAAATCCACTGCACCGGTTTTTGTGAACGGCGTGACAATTGCAGTATGAGCTCCTTGCAGCATAAATTTACTCCTTAATAAACAGGCATTAGGTTTTAGGCACCAGGCATTAGACTTTTTCAAAATTATTCTGTCCTTTTTTGTGTTCTCTGCGTTCTTTTGCGGTTGATAGATTTTAATGCCTTTTCGTGTTTTTTGTGGCTACAAAATTCGTTGCTGTGTTTTTCGCGGTTCATCTTACGCATCGAAATTTTTTAATGCTTCGAAATCGAGCGTGGCGAAATAATCCGCCGGTGTTTCGGCGCGCCGGATTTTTACCACCTTGCCGGTTTCGCGCAGCAGCAGCTCCGCCGAACGGAGCTTGCCGTTATAATTAAAACCCATCGCGTGGCCATGCGCACCGGCGTCGTGAATGACCACCAGATCGCCGGTCTCCACCGGCGGCAGCGCACGGTCGATGGCAAACTTGTCGTTATTTTCACACAGCGAGCCGGTTACATCGCAAATAAAATTATGCGGCAGCTGTTCTTTTGCCGGAACGGTGATGTGATGATAAGCGCCGTATAGGGCCGGCCGCATTAAATTCGCCATGCACGCGTCGAGGCCGACATATTCCTTATAGGTGCTTTTCCGGTGCAGTACACGGCTTACCAGCCAGCCGAACGGTCCCGTAATCATCCGGCCGCATTCCATTCGCAGATCGAGTGCGGGAAGTCCGGCGCCGGCAATTTTTTCTTCGTATAATTTACGGATTCCAGTGCCAACAGCATTCAGATCGACCGGCTCCTGTTCCGGTTGATACGGAATTCCGATTCCGCCGCCGATGTTCACAAATTCAAATGTGATTCCGAGTGTTTTCGAAATTTCTGCAACAAGATCAAACAGGATGTCCGCCGTTTCAACAAAGTAGCCGCCGTTCAATTCATTCGACGCCACCATTGTGTGCAGTCCGAACCGCTTTACGCCTTTATCGCGCAAAATCCGGTACCCTTCAACAAGCTGTTCGCGCGTAAAGCCGTATTTCGCCTCTTCCGGATGGCCGATGATCACATTGCCGTCTTTCAGTCGGCCGGGATTATACCGGCAGCAGATCAGCTCCGGAATTCCGGCGGTCCGCTCAAGAAAATCAATATGCGAAATATCATCCAGATTAATGATTGCACCGAGTTCCGCCGCTTTTTTAAATTCCGCTGCCGGCGTATCATTCGATGTAAAAATAATCTCTTCACCGGAAATTCCGGTTTCTGCCGCCAGCAGCAGTTCAGGCAGTGATGAACAATCCGCACCGAAACCTTCCGATTTCAGAATCTTCATCAAAAACGGATTTGGCGCCGCCTTCACCGCGAAATATTCTTTAAACCCCTGATTCCAGGTAAACGCTGCTTTCAACGCACGTGCGTTTTTACGGATTGCCGCTTCATCATAAATGTGGAACGGCGTCGGGAACTCCCGCGTCAGCAATTCAAGTTGTTCCACACTCAAGGGAAAACATTTTTCTGCCATAATCTGCTCCAGTGAAAATCCGGTGGAAAAAACAGTAATTCAAAACTCCGGCGATTGTTCGAAGGTATTGTAGATCCATTCGAGGAGGGATTCAAAGCGCGCATCGCCGTGCAGCGATAAAAGATCTGAATCTTTCTTCATCCACTCATAGTCGTCGTAACCAAGCTCAACGGCGCGGGTGAGTGCATCGAAGGCATCATCCGTGCGTGCAGAAAGTGCGAGGCTGCAGGCGAGATTATACCAGACGAGCGGATCTTCGGCGCACAGGCGGCTGAGCCGCTCATCCATCTGCAATCCTTCGGCGTATGCGCCGGTACGCGTGTAAAGATCGCCGAGCGCACGCATCACACCGGTGTCTTGCGGCAGACGGCGTGCGACAGCCTGCAGGAACTGGAGTTCCTGTTCAGCGGCGCGCGAGCCTTCCTGATTTTCCGGCGCTGGGATCACGGTATAAAAATCCTTATTTTCTTTTTTCGATCGGCTCAACTTTGCGTGCGAGCGATCCGGTGTAGATCTGGCGCGGACGCGCGATGCGGATATCATGGTCTTTTGCTGACTCAAGCCATTGCGCAATCCAGCCCGGCAGCCGCCCAATCGCAAACATGACGGTGAACATATTCGTCGGAATGCCCATTTCGCGATAGGTTAAACCGGTGTAAAAATCGACGTTCGGATAAAGATTGCGCTCCTGGAAGTATGGATCAGTCAGCGCTTTTTCTTCCAGTTTCATTGCAATATCCATCAGCGGATCGGTCGTATTGGTCGCTGTGAGCACACGCTTGCAAAGGTCTTTCGCGATTTTTGCGCGCGGGTCATAGGCTTTATACACACGATGGCCGAAGCCCATCAGGCGGAACGGACTGCGCGGATTTTTTGCACGCGCAATAACTTTATCAACATTGCCGCCTTCCTTGCGGATGTCTTCAAGCATTTCAATGACACCCTGATTGGCGCCGCCGTGACGCGGACCCCACAGTGCACAGATTCCGGCGGCGATCGACGCATAAAGATTGGCGCCGGAGCTCCCGACATTACGAACGACAGAGGCCGAACAATTCTGCTCGTGATCGGCGTGCAGAATCAGCAGTTTATTCAGTGCATCAGCCATGACCGGGTTCACCGGATCTTTGCGCACCGGCGAATCGAACATCATGTTTAAAAAATTTTCACAATATTTCAGATCATGCCGCGGGAAAACCACGGGTTCGCCGACAGATTTTTTATAGGAATATGCGGCGATTGTACGCAGTTTTGAAAGCAGGCGAGTCACTGTCATATCCAGTTCCTCCCGCCGGTTTTCTCCAAGTTCCGGATAAAACGAAGAGAGTGAAACGGACATCGCCGAAAGAATGGCCATCGGGTGTGACAGATCGGGATAATAACTTAAAAAATTCCGCATGTCTTCATGCAGCATCGAGTGCAGATTCAGCATGGCGCTGTATTTTGCTTTCTGTACACGGTTCGGCAGCGATCCGTTAATCAGCAGGTAAGCGACTTCAATAAACTCACAATGTTCGGCGAGATCCGCCACATCATAGCCGCGATAACGCAAAATACCCTTTTCGCCATTGATAAACGTGATATCGCTGGCGCACGATCCGGTATTCATAAAACCCGGGTCATAAGCGATCAGGCCGGTCTCTTTACGAAGATTCCGGATGTCAACCGCCCGCTCGCCTTCAGTGCCTCTATATACGGGACAAACGAACGTCGTGTCGTCCACCTGTATTTTTACTTCACTGTTTTTTATCATTTTCATAACGGATTTCCGAATCTGTCTTAAATTAGAACCTTGCAGACTGCGTTTTGTTTCTTAAAAAATCAAGCGGAAAGCTGAGTTTCAACCGCAGATAACACGGATATAAACAGATGAGAATTTCGCCACAGAGATGCTGAGAATCCCTGATTCAGTTTGCTCTCCAAATCTCCGCGATCTCCGTGGTTAAAAATCAGTTTAAAAGATATTTATCCGCAGATTACGCAAACGAACGCAGATTTTTTCTTTGCGGCTTTGCGTGCAGAATTTTCCGCGCAGAGTCGCAGAGAAAAACCGTTTATTCAACCGTGACGCTTTTCGCCAGATTGCGCGGTTTGTCGATGTCCGTCCCGCGCGCTCGCGCCGCATAATACGCCAACAGCTGCAAGCCAACGACATTGACGACCGGCGAAAACTCATCACGCACTTCCGGTACATAAATAATATCCGGCGTCAGTGTCGCGATTTTCTGATCACCCTCTGTCGCCACCGCAATAATCCGTCCGCTGCGCGCCTCAACCTCCTTAATATTGGAAATCATCTTTTCATATAATTCGTCAGCGGTTTTAGTGCAGATACAAATCACCGGCAGCGATTCATTAATCAGCGCAATCGGCCCGTGTTTCATTTCGCCGGCGGCGTAACCTTCGGCGTGCTGATAGGAAATTTCTTTGTTCTTGAGCGCGCCTTCGAGCGCCGTCGGATAATTAAACCGGCGGCCGAGATAGAGCGAACTCGGTCCGTCGTGATGCTTATCGGCAATCGCCTTAATTTTTTCTTTATCCTTGATCACACCGTACACCGCGTCCGGCACCAGTTGCAGATCAGCGAGATACTGCTTAATTTTTTCCGGCGCCAGATCGTTGCGGATTCCGGCGATGTATAACGCAAACAGAATGAATGTCATTTGCTGCGCGGTGTACGCTTTGGTTGATGCCACGCCGATTTCCGGCCCGCAGTCCGTAAACAGCACCGCGTCGCTTTCGCGCACAATCGAGCTGCCTTCAACGTTACAGATGGAAAGCACGCGGCAGCCCCAGTCGCGCGCCATGCGAATCGACGCCAGCGTGTCGGCGGTTTCGCCGGACTGTGAAACCGCAATCACCAGCGTGCCGGGATCGATCTTCGGATCGCGATACCGGAATTCGCTCGCCAGATCCGATTCCACCGCAATACCGGTGATATTTTCCAGCAGCAGTTTGCCGTACATTCCGGCGTGATACGCCGTGCCGCACGACACAATCATAATGCGGTTCAGCTTGCGGAAATAATCCGGTTTCAGCGGAAGATCCATTTTGATCTCTTCGTCCGGCGTTACATATTTTTCCAGCAGCGACCGCAGAATGCGCGGCTGTTCATGAATCTCTTTCAGCATGAATGTTTCGAAGCCGCCGGTTTCCGCCGCTTCGGCGCCGAAACAAATCTGTTTAATTTCCGGCGTCACCGGTTCGCCGGCACCGGAAAAAATTTCAACGCCGGTGGATTTCACCACGCCGATTTCGCCGTCGTTCAAATACACCGCTGACGAAATCCGGTGGATGACTGCCGGGACATCGCTCGCAATAAAATTTTCACCGTCACCGAAGCCGATAATCAGCGGACTGTTCAGTCGCGCGCAATACACCGTTTCCGGCGCGTTGCGAAACAGAATTCCCAGCGCGTATGCGCCGCGCAGCCGTTTTAATACTGTTTGCATTGCCGCCAGCGGATCACCGGAATTTTCGCGCAATGCAAATTCAATCAGATTCGGAATTACTTCTGTGTCGGTCTCTGACAAAAATTTTACGCCTTTGGCAATCAGCTCATCGCGCAGTTCAACATAATTTTCGATGATGCCGTTGTGCACCACCGCAACATTTCCGCCGGCGCCGGTGTGCGGATGCGCGTTTGCTTTCGTCGGCGCGCCGTGCGTCGCCCAGCGCGTATGGCCGATGCCGCAAATTCCGGCGACCGGCGCGTCTTTCAGTGCGTGTTCCAAATTCGCCAGCCGCCCGACTTCTTTACGCACAGAAATTTCACCGGCATTTAATATTGCCACGCCGGCGGAATCATAACCCCGATATTCCAGCCGGCACAAACCGTCCAGCAGCACCGGACCCGCAGTACGCTTTCCAATATATCCAACCACACCGCACATCAGAAAATCTCCACCATTTATGGCGGATAAAATGACAGAACCGGCGGCGGAACAAAATCAAAAAACCGTTACGCATAAAAAACAAAACCCCGCCGGTGAAGCGGGGTTTTGACCGATAAGCCGGGTTAAACTTACCGGCAGGGGCATGTGGTATTGCAGGCTGGTTTTCGGTGTTGCGGTGCGGCGAGCATGGCGTCGATCTGTCGATCAACCCGCGCCTTCATTTTTGTACGCAGCGCAGCAGTCATTTCCGCTTTTTTCGCCGGATCTGTTTCGCGGCGGATTGTAATGATTTTTTTCATCAGCATTTTGTTTCGCGGATTTGCAAAAGATTGCTGCCGAACTTGCGGTGCGCCGCGAAACGGCGGATATCCGTAGCGTTGCGGCGCCATTCCGGGCTGGCACCGGTGTTTCATGTGATACTGCATTGCCGGCGGGCGCAGCGGTTCAGCCTGTGGACGTGCGCTGGTGCGCTGAAACCAGCCGCCCTGAGCGAGCAGTGTTCCGGCGAGGCCGAGTCCAAGTGCAGTGATTATAATTTTTTTCATTTTGGTTTTCCTTCTGATTTTCAGGATTGCGCGCAAATCCAACTGACCAGATAACGGAAGCGCTGAAAATTTATTGCATCGCCGGGAATTTTTTTTGGAAAAATTCTGTAATAGATTGCCGGCTGCTGTCCGCATGGTGTGGCGCAGACTCTCCAGTTTGCTTATTTCTTCATGGCAAAGGGCAGACTGGAAAGTCTGCCCTGCATGCGATTCAATAAATTAATCAGAAAGCGTTCTGAATTATCGCCGGCTGCTGAGTTTTGAAAGCAGCCGCAGAATTTCGATGTAAAGCCAGACGAGCGTCACCATTAATCCGAATGCGGCGTACCACTCCATGTAACGCGGCGCGCCCTGCGCTGCGCCGCGCTCAATGAAATCAAAATCGAGCACGAGATTGAGCGCCGCGATGACAACGACAATTACACTGAAAATAATACCTGCGAGTCCGTTGGAGTAGATCACGCTGAAAAAATGTCCGCCGCCGAAAAATGAGAAGATCCACGCAAAGAGATAGAACAGCGCGATGCCGCCGGTCGCGGCGAATACGCCCATTTTAAACTGTTCGGTGGCGCGCACGATGCGCAGTGAATAGACCAGCAGCAGCGCGCCGAGCGTGCCGAATGTCAGAAATATAGCCTGCAGCACAATGCCGGGATATTGCAGTTCGAACAGCCGCGAAATTCCGCCGAGCAGCAGTCCTTCGCACGCGGCATAAATCGGTGCGCAGACCGGCGAAATTTTCGGATTAAAAATGGTGATGAGCGCTACAATGAAACCGGCGATCGCGCCGAGCAGCATCAGTCCGCCGGAGTCCGGTGAATTCCAGGTGAAGGTGGTCGCGCCGAGCAGAATTGCCAGCAGAATCGCGGTGCGGCTGACGGCGCCCTGAACGGTCATTACATTGCTGCTAGTAATGGCGGCGTCGCGGAATACTTTATCGTTCAAAGCAGGATTGGCTGTGCGCATAAAAATCTCCTTTTGATACAGTTATTGAGAGTCTAAAAATCGAAGGACGAAAGTCAAAGAGAATTTTGAATAACGAACAATAGAGTGCAAATTTACGAGAATGAAATTTAAACCACTAATCGTCACTGATTTCCACTGATTAATTAGTGCGGATTAGTGGTTCAAAAAATTGCAGAGCTTATTTTACCGGATAGCGGTATTCTCTGCCTTCATAGTTTGTGAGCAAAACAAAACCGTTTTCGTAGCGGAGCGGTGAATCGGGCAGGAGAGTGATTTTCCCGCCGCCGCCGGGTGCGTCGACGGCGAAATGCGGCATGGCGAGTCCGGAGATTCGTCCCTGCAGTTCGCGCATGAGTTGCAATCCTTTTTCAACCGGAGTGCGAAACGGCGCCGAACCGGTAACGGGATCGCACTGGAACAGGTAATAAGGTTTTACGCGCCGTTCGAGCAGTCCGTAAAAAAGTTCGACCAATGTTTCAGAGCTGTCGTTGATCCCACTGAGCAGTACGGTTTGGCTGACCATTGGATTGCCGGCACCGGCAAGGGTGTCGAGTGCATGCGTGGCTTCCGGCGTAAGTTCCGCCGGATGGACGAAGTGGAGCTGCAGCCAGACGCGGTGTAAGGCAAGGATTCCGGCCAGCGCCGGCGTAATCCGCTCCGGCAGCACGGCCGGTATTTTGGTGCCGATGCGGACAGTGCGGATATGTTTAATCTGCCGGACGCGTGCCAGCAGCGTTTCAATTGCTGCATCCGGCAGTGTGAGCGGATCGCCGCCGGAGATTAAAAGGTCGCGGATTTCAGTGCGCGTTTCGAGATAGTGCAGCGCGTCTGCCGGAATGTTCCACGCGCCGGCGTTTTTTCCGACGAGGCGGCCGCGTGTGCAGTAGCGGCAGTGCACCGCACAGTCGAGTGTGGCAAAGAGCAGCGCTTTATCAGGATAGGTATGAATGATCCCCGGCACCGGCGAATGCTGTTCTTCGCCGAGCGGATCGTCGTGATCGCCGGGCGCAGGCGCAGGATCATCGAGCGGCAGGACCGTCCGGCGCAACGGATGTCCGGCGCCGAGGCTGTCCAGTAATGCTTGATAGTATGGTGTTATTTTTACCCTTTGCGGCATTGAAGAAGGATAATTCATTTGCAGTGCGGCTTCCATTCAAATTATGATCGCCGCATAAATTTGAAAAAGGATTGGCATGAAGTGTAAAAATAATAAGCAGATTACTGCCGGGATGATTGAAGAACGCATCCTGTTCCACCTGCGTTACAGTCGCGGGAAATCGCGCCATGTCGCGACTGATTTTGATCTGTTCTGGAGTTTCGCGCATGTAATCCGCGACCTCGCAATCGATGCGTTTACCAGCACACAGGAAGTGTATCTGGAGAAAGATGTTAAGCGGGTTTACTATCTTTCGATGGAGTACCTCATTGGCAAACTGCTGGAGCAGAATATTCTGGCGCTCGGTATTATGAAGCCGGCGCATGATGCACTGCAGCGGCTGAAGGTTGATTTGAATAAGCTGCTGGAGCTGGACATCGAGGCCGGACTTGGTAACGGCGGACTCGGACGTCTCGCCGCGTGTTTCCTTGATTCGCTGGCGACGATGGAACTGCCGGCGTACGGATATGGACTGCGCTATGAGCATGGGATTTTCCGGCAGGAGTTCGAAGACGGCTGGCAGCAGGAGCGGCCGGATAACTGGCTGGAACTCGGCTATCCGTGGGAGATGAGCCGTCCGGAATACAGCGTGCCGGTATTTATTTACGGCCGCGTCGCTGAACTCTCCACCACGCACCGCGGCCGCCGTCCGGTCTGGACCGACTGGCAGATGTTTAAAGGCGTTCCGTATGATATGCCGATCATCGGTTTTGGCAACAACACCGCCAATATTCTGCGGCTGTGGAGTGCGCGCGCCGATGAAAGTTTCCGTCTCGATGTGTTTAATGAAGGCGATTACGTCAAAGCGGTTGAAGAAAAAAACTGGGCGGAAACCGTCACCAAAGTTCTTTATCCGTCTGACAGCACCTACAACGGCAAAAAACTGCGGCTGATTCAGGAATACTTTCTGGTGAGCTGTTCTATCCGCGACATCATCCGCCGGTTCTTAAAAAATCATAATAACTTCAACGATTTCGCAAAAAAGAGTGCGGTGCAGATGAATGATACGCATCCGGCGCTGACCATCGCCGAACTGATGCGGATTCTCTGCGACGAACACTATCTGCCGTGGGAAAAAGCGTGGGAAATTACCTCCAATGCCTGCGCCTATACCAACCATACACTGCTGCCGGAGGCGCTCGAAAAATGGCCGGTGAATATGATGAATGAAGTTCTGCCGCGACATATGCAGATCATTTTTGAAATCAATCAGCGCTTTTTACAGCGCGTTGAGATGGATTTTCCCGGCGATACCGAAATCGTCCCGAAAGTTTCACTGATTGAAGAGGGCGATGTAAAACAGGTGCGCATGGCCAATCTTGCCGTTGTCGGCAGCCATAAAGTCAATGGTGTCGCCGGACTGCATTCCAGATTGCTGCGCGAACGCGTCATGCCGGAATTTAATGCAATTTATCCGGACAAATTCATCAACATCACCAACGGCATCACGCACCGCCGCTGGCTGCTCAACTGCAATCCGCAGCTCGCCGGGCTCATCACTGAAAAAATCGGCGCCGGCTGGATTAAAAATCTTACAGAGCTCAGTAAACTTGAACCGCTGGCCGGCGATCAAAAGTTTCAGCAGGCGTTTATGGATATCAAGCGCCGGAACAAGGAGGCGCTTGCTCAATATATTGAAGACACGCTGCACGTTCCGATCCATCCCGGATCGCTCTTCGACGTTCAGGTCAAGCGTCTGCACATGTATAAACGTCAGCTGCTGAGCGCCATGCACCTCATCGCACTTTATCAGCGTATCAAAGCCGATCCGAAAACCGATATTGTGCCGCGCACGTTTATCTTCGCCGCCAAAGCGGCGCCGGCGTATCATCTCGCCAAGCGCGTCATCAAACTCATTAATTCCGTCGGTACGGTCATCAATCACGACCCCGCCGTCGCCGGACGGCTGAAATGTGTATTCCTGCCGGACTACAATGTATCGCTGGCCGAAAAAATTATTCCGGCGGCTGATCTCTCCGAGCAGATTTCCACCGCCGGCAAAGAGGCCTCCGGTACCGGCAATATGAAGCTCGCACTGAACGGTGCGCTTACCGTCGGAACGTGGGACGGCGCTAACATTGAAATTGCACAGAACGTCGGCGAAGACAATATTTTCATCTTCGGCCACCGCGAGGATGATTTGGGAAAACTCGCGCAGGAGGGGTATAATCCATGGACATATTACGATAACGACGAGGAACTGCGTAACGTTCTCGAAGCGATTCGCATCAACGCATTTGATCCGTCGAAGCCGGACTTATACATCGATATTTTCAACGATCTCATGCGCAACGGCGATCCGTTTTTCTACATGGCTGATTTCCGTCCATACGTTGAAATTCAGGAAAAAATCAGTGCGCTGTTCCGCCGGCCTGAACAGTGGGCTGAAAAAGCCATCCTCAACGTCGCACGTATGGGCTGGTTTTCCAGTGATCGCACCATTCACGAATACGCCACTAAAATCTGGAATATCAAACCTGTTTCTATTCCTGATCCCGCGCCGGTTGACTAAGAATAAGCAGGTGTGTTCATGTCTAAAGCTGTCCCGGCGGCGCGTCGTGTGATGCACGCCAAAGCTGTGCGAAGACGTCACGCCTGCTTTCTCGGCGTAATCAGAAATACCTTATCATTCCGGCGCGCCTTGCGGGGCAGAGCAAGGGTGACTGCATCATTCGGTTGCGCTTCGTTCGCCGGAATTCCGGCGATATGCAGATTTTCAGCGGTGAAGCGCAGTGCGCCGGTCGTCGCGCCTTCAATCAGCAGCGTATCTCCGTTTTGAATGGAGTGCCGGCGCAGTGTAAATTCAGCGACCAGTGCGTTGCTGAAAAAATTGCTGAGTGTACCGATTTCGTCGCGCCGTTCGGTGGCCTGTGAATCGGCGCCGCCGGACCATTCGCTGAGTTTTGTGCCGCAGTAATATCCGCCGGACCAGAATCCGCGGTTGAAAACTTTTTCGAGTTCAGTGAGCCATGCGCCGGCCTGTTCCGGCGAATATGTCCCGGCAGCGAGCGCATCGAGGGCTGCGCGGTAGACGCGCGTGACGGTGGCCACATAATCGGCGGAGCGTCCGCGGCCTTCAATTTTAAAAACAGAAATCCCGGCGCCGGCGAGCTGGTCGAGATGCTGCACGGTGCAAATATCTTTTGGCGACATCACATATTGATTATCAATCATCAGTTCAGCGCCGGTTTCTTCGTCGATAATTTTGTATGCGCGCCGGCACGGCTGAAAACACGCGCCGCGATTGGCGGACTGATTATACTGTGCGAGGCTCATATAACATTTCCCGCTGACGGCAACACACAGTGCACCGTGCGCAAACGCTTCAAGTTTAATAAGTTCGCCGGACGGTCCGCGCAAATTCTGTGTTTTCACCTGTTGTGCAATTGCCGCAATCTGTGCGAGTGAAAGTTCACGTGCGAGGACAACGGTGTCAGCATAACGCGCGTAAAATTTAACTGCGGGGAAATTGGTGACGTTCGCCTGCACTGAAATATGCACTTCAAGTCCGATCGAGCGCGCGTATTCAATCGTGGCGATATCGGTGGCAATAACGGCGGAAATTCCGGCGCGTTTAGCGGCGTCGCACAGCGCACGCATTTCATCGAGTTCGTCGTCGTAGATAATGGTATTGAGTGCAAGATAACTGCGGACCCCGGCGGCACGGCAGCGGCGCGCAATTTTCGGCAGATCGTTCGGTGTTAAGTTTGCGGAGCGGGCGCGCATATTGAGTTTGCCGACTCCGAAATAAACGGAATCCGCACCGGCGCGTATCGCTGCCGCCAGCGCCGCCGCCGATCCTGCCGGCGCCATCAGTTCAACTGGAGACGCTTTGTTCATGTAACCGGACATCATTGCGGTTGCGCAAAATTTATAAAGATTCTTTTAGCATTTTTCCAGTGAACGAATGTTTTAACCGCCGGTGACGCGTATAAAACCGATAATGATTCGTGTTAATTCATGATTTTGAATTGTCCGGTTTAATCCGCAGCTGAAATTTCTTTCGCGTGCTTTAGGAAAATTTCTAATTTGGATTATTGAGCTTTTAAAGGAATGCAGGTAGTTTTTCTGTATGTCAACGGAACCGAAACCTGAATGGACGCCGGAGCTCGATAAAGAAAATTCAAAGGCCGTCTGGGCGCATCTTGTGCCGTTCATGGGCTGGCTGCTGTTAATGTCGCTGCTCGGCGACCCGTCCGGCTGGCGCTATGCGTGGCAGACCATTGGCGTTTTAGTGCTGCTGTTAATGTTCCGGCCGTGGCGCTGGTACGAGGCGCCGAAACTTAAAAGCCTGCCGCTCGCAGTTTTAGTCGGCGTTTTTGTTTTTGTGATCTGGGTCGGCTTTGAAAGTGCGACGTTCAAAAATCTTTTTCCGGCAGTCAGTGAATTTTATGAGCGCTGGTTTGTCGATCTGCTCCACATCGGTAAACTGCGCGAGCCGCTCGAGTTCGGTGAAAACGGACTTTATCATTACGATCCGCACCAGACCGGCTGGCCGCTCTTCTGGGTTCACATGTTCGGCACAACGCTCATCGTTGGGATGATCGAAGAATTCGCCTTTCGCGGATTCCTTTACCGCTGGATGCAGGGCAGTCCGTTTTTCAAAAAAGACATCGGCGCTATGAACTGGAAAATGTGTATTCTCGTTGCCGTGCTATTTGCACTCGAACACAATGAATGGCTGATGGGATTGTTCTGCGGCATTTTTTATACCTGGCTCATGGTTAAAACCCGCGACATCTGGGCGGCGGTTTTTGCACACGCCTTAACCAACGGACTGCTTGGCTGGTACGCTGTTCACACCGGATTCTACTGGTTTTGGTAACAATCCAGTGCTGAATTTGAAGGTGATCGGCTCATTGTGCCTGCTAAGTCAATCGGCGTCTGATCCTTATCGTGCCAGGTGTCGGCTTCTTATTAAATTTTTTCTTTAAATAATATTTATAATGAATAGATAATACCCAAGGGCACTGCATATAAACGGAGGATATTATGAAATACGTAAAATTTTTCGCCGTGCTTTGGGGAATAGTATTGTTATGAATGGTGCTGGAGGCGGTTGTCTTTCAGAGCACTACATCTACCGGGGTATTCGCCGTATTTGGTCAGATGTTTCGTCTGGCGATACTTTTTTCCATAACCGTCGGCGTTTGGCGGAAATTCGTAAAACATAAAGAGATTCCGGATGACAGCAGATCTGCCCCTGTTAACGGAGATGAAAATGCTGAAGCAATGTCATTTGATGGCATAGAAGATGTTGAGACTTTTCCTGAACAAAAAAAGAATTGCTCCTTTTGTGGTGTAAGCAATTTTTCAAGCGCACGATTTTGCGAATCTTGCGGAGCCGGGTTTTTTCAAAAGTGCCCGGATTGTGAGGAAGAAACCTATGCAGATCAAAAATATTGTATTGTTTGCGGCGCGGATAAGGAGGGTTTCCTCATAGCGCAACAAATTTTGGAAAATATGCTGAAAGCCGAAGCGCAAAAAAATTTACAGCAAGTGATTGAAGAAAGTGAAAAAATAAATGGCATCCAGCTTTCAGGGCCAAAAGGGGAAAAGTTAAAAGCACGAATTGAGCAGATGTCTCAACGGGCACAAAAGATTCTTTCGCGATGTAAAGAAATGGAAATAAAAGTAGAAAAAGGCTGTTCTTCGCTTACGGGAAATAATTGTGATCAGTTGTTATATTTATTAAACGAATATGAGTATCTGATGCCTTTGCCTGAAAGGTTGCAGGTGTTAAAAACGGATGTTTTGTCTCGCTGTGCAATCAAACGGAAAAAAGAAATCAAAACGATGGGAATCCTCATTGCGATTGTGGGATTGCTTGTGCTGGGCATTTATTATTTTTCATTGCCTTTTTTTTATATAGGCGAATTTCGCAATGCAATTGCGCGTCGACAGATCGAGCGAGCGCAGACTTTGGCTGCAAAAGTGGGTGACCGATATGATACTTCAGGGGAACTCAACTCATTAAAAAATTTCATTAGTGCAAAAACACAATATACCAGCATCAGTAATGATGTCGAACAGGTTAAAAAATTTTACGTGTCCGAATGGAATATTGTTCGGGGATTAATAACAGAAGCAGAACGCCTCGGCGACCTGCAAAAAAGCGCAGTTTTATATGAACAGGCTTCTGCCCGAATATTGAATGCAGTAGAACAAATCAACGAAATGTTTGGGGCGAAAGAACGATGTGAACAAATCAACGGTATAGATTTAATTAAGGTATTCTATGGGTCTGAATGGCGTGTTATTCAGGAATTAACAGAGGAAGCAGAAGCATTTGATGATCCGCAAAAAGGGATAATTTTATATGAACAAATATCGGTTCGAATAGCGAATGCTATAGAGCAAGTTAATGAAATGCTTGTAGCTAAAGAACGGTGTGAGAAAATATTTGAAAATACAGCTATTAATCAAAATCTCGTGCGAAAATATGCTCCGAAGGAATGGGCGGACGCTCAATCCTTATTAGCAACAGCCAAGAAAAATATAAAGCCTCAAGCTATGATTGAAAACTACAATTCTGCAGAACAACTGCTTCGTTCCGCTATTAACAAAACAAAACAGACTCCAGTTGTTGTTGTACTTACTTGTAATGCACAAGATTTCGCGGTTTTTGAAAATGGCAAAAAACTAAAGTGTTGATGCTGGTAAAATATCTTTGGCTCCATTTACTGAACATGTTTTAACATTTCAAGCGACAGGATATACAAGTACAACGATAACCATTGATGGCAAAGATCCTGGATATCAATCGTTTCTAAAGGTAGAATTAAAAAAAATAATACCCGTCGGTGGTGATCCAAGCGCGATTGACTGGGAAGTTATTGATTCTCGTTGGATAAAAAATATTTATTCTAACAGGGAAATTACAATGAGCGACACGGTTACAGAAAAAATGTGGCTGTATGATTTGAATCGTATGCATTGGGGATTTTGGCGCGATGCCGTTACGGATTGTGAAAATTTCTCGTACGCCGGATATACTAATTGGCGTTTGCCGAATAGAGATGAATTGGTGAATCAAGTTAGTCAAAAACGATTGTTTGTTGGTGTGAAGAGTGGTTATTTGTATTGGTCTAAAACAACAGGCATCTATTATTACCCGATAAGCAGATCTAAAGATGATGGCGCATGGTGTGTTGATATGAGCAATGGTTCTTCGCGTTGCGATACATTATTAAGCATGCATTATATATGGCCTGTTAGGGATATAAATTCACAAAAAGCACCTGTGCCATGGTGGTAATATGACTTTCAAATATTGATTAGCTCACCGCAACATTCACCAGTCGTCCGGGAACGACGATGACTTTGCGGATGGTTTTGCCTTCGGTCCATTTGAGGACGACGGGATCGGCAATAGCGAGCTGTTCGATCTCTTCTTTGGTGGCGGCGGACGGGACGGTGAGCTGTCCACGGACTTTGCCGTTGACCTGCAGTGCCATTTGTATGGTGTCGCGGTGCAGCGCGGCTTCTATGAATTCCGGCCATTCGGCGCTGAGAACGCCGCCGGTATAGCCGAGTTCTTTCCACAGTTCTTCGGCGATGTGCGGTGCAAACGGTGAAATGAGGATGACCACTTTTTCGATGGCATCACGGAATACCGCTTTGGCCTGTTCAGAACTGCCGGCAAAAATTCTGAAGCTGTTTTTCAGCACTTTGTGCGCAGCCTATTCCTTTGCGGCATCAGAATCCTGATAATCAGAAAACTTCATGGACATAACGCGCGAGATACCGCGATTGGGCATGGTAACGCCGTAAATAACGTCGGCGGCGGCGATGGTCTGCCGGCTGTGCGTGATGAGAATGAATTGCGACTGCGAAAGAAAGCCTTTGAGCATGTTGATGAAGCGGTTAATGTTGGCTTCGTCGAGTGCGGCATCCATTTCGTCGAGTACGCAGAACGGGCTTGGTTTGACTTTAAAGAGCGCAAACAGCAGGGCGACTGCAGTCATGGTGCGTTCACCGCCGGAGAGCAGTGAAATGGTCTGTAATTTTTTTCCGGGCGGGCGCGCAATGATTTCGATGCCGGATTCAAGCACATCGGTTTCGTCGACGAGCACGAGTTTAGCAGAACCGCCGCCGAAGAGCTGCTCGAAAATAATGCCGAATTCATCATTCACTTTATGGAATGTTGCGGAAAAAAGTTCCGTTGTGGTGGCATTGATCTTTTTGATCATATCGAGCAGCTGCTCTTTCGCCGAAATCAGATCGCTTTCCTGCTGACTGAGGAAAGCGAAGCGCTCTTCAAGCTCAGCATGTTCTTCAATTGCAACCAGATTCACCGGCCCCATGGAATCAAGTTTGGCACGCAGTTCGGCAACTCGCGTTTCAAGGTCGTCCATCGCCGGGACTTCATCCTCTTCCCATTTCGGCGCCGGTTCACGCGCGATTTCTTCCGGCATGATGTGCCACGTGCCGGTAATGCGGTCGAGTGAGTTTTGATGTCGCATCCGGTGTTCGGCGAGTTCAACTTCAAATTTATTTTTACCAGACTGCAGTTCGTCGAGTTCGTTTTGCAAAAGTCGCAGACTGCGTTCACACTCTGACAGCGCGGCGGTTTTTTCTTCGCGCTTGTGCCGCGCAGCGGCAAGTTTCCGGTCGGCTTCCGCAGCGGCCGCCGCGAGCGGATCAAGTTTTGCAGCAGCTTCGGCGCTGTCGGCCTGAAGCTGCGCAACGCGCTGCTGATAGGAGCTGACACCGCGTATGCGTTCGTCGATGGTTTCCTGCAATTCGGTCAAGCGCGCTTCAAGCGGCTGCCGGCGGTGCTGTAACAGGTCTAACCGCTGCTCGCGCTGTGAATACTGTACACGGCATTCAGATGTCTCGGTCAGCACCGTCGCGCGGTGTTCTTCAAGCGCGTTCAGCGCCTCGGTTTGCGTTGCGCTCTGCTGCCTGACCTGCACAAGCTTTTCGCGCGCTTCAGCAATTTCTTTAACAACGGAATTCCGCCGGTCTTCACCGGAACTTTTGGTTTCCATCAGCGCGCTAAATTCATAGGTGACGGTTTCTACACGGTCGCGCGCCTGCTGCAGTTCACGTGCGATAACCCGGCTTTCGCCTTCCTGCACGGCAAGCGTACGCCGGCATTCATCAAGTTCGCGCTGTGCATTTTCGAGCACTTCGCCGGTACCGGCCTGTTCGGCGCGCAAGGCTTCAAGCAGTTCGTGTTTTTCATCCAGCGCTTTTTCAAGTTCCAGTATTTCGCCGGTCAGCTGTTCCCGCAGATGATGCCGGCCGAGCGGATTGGCTTCACCGTCTTCCGGCTTCCACAGTTCGGCAGTGCCGTCGGCAGACAGCAATTCACCGTGTTTTGTAACGAATGTTGCCCCCGCCGGAATTGTCAGCGGAACCGCATTCAAATTTTCGACGACAAAAACATTGGCGAGCAGGCGCGCCGCAAGCGGGCGGATTCCGGCGGCGCACGAAACAAAATTAAAAAGTGAACCGGCAGCGGGCTCCGGCGCGCCGCCGTCGGCTGCAAGCAGACGCACTGCACCGGCGTCATTTTCAGCGAGCACTGTTAAAATAGTACGCGCGCCGGCGCGGCTCTTCACCACCAGTGCATCCATCCACGGACGCAAAACAGTTTCGAGCGCCGTTGCATATTCCGGCACAGCGGTAAGCTGTTCGGCAAGCGGACCGGCAACGTTTTCATCATCGCGCTCAATTAAAACTTTTGCACCCGGAGGAAAACCTTCTTCACGCGCTTCGAATACCATTTCGAGCCGCGCATTTTTATCGGCCAGCTGACGCTGGAGTTCAGAAATTTCTTTTTCGCCGGCCTGCATTTTTTCGGCGACGGTGGCGCGGCGGTCGCACAGTTCGGCGAGAACTGCCTGCCGGCTTGCCACGGCAGCGCGATGCATGGTTTCTTTTTCGGCCATTCGGGCGCTGCGGTCTTCGTAGGAAGCGAGGGCGCGTTCGAGTCCGCTTTTTTCGGCGGCGAGCTGTTCTTTACGAATCATGCCGGCGCGTTCTTTGGCTTCGAGGTCTGAATATTCGTTTTGCAAACGGCCGATGCGCGCATCGAGCTCCATGCTTTCGCCGCGCAGGCGGTTAAGTGTTTCGCGGCCGGTTTGCACCTGCGCTTCGGTTTCACGCTGACGCGCCGTTGCCGTTTGAAGTTCTGCACGTGCGGTTTCAAGCTCCTGCTTAGCGGCTTCGATCAGCTGAACAACTTCTGCGAGCGACAACCGGTGCTGTTCGAGCCGGTTTTGGGCTTCTTCTGATTCTTTGGTGTTCTGCTGTGCAAGTGATTCCAGTTCGGCGATGCGCTCGGAATTCGTTTTTACGGTTTGCTGTGCACGTTCCAGTTCGGTGCGAATACGCATCGAACTGTCCATGGCGCCGGCAATGGAATGATCAATTTCCTGCAGTTCAGTGCGCAGAGCGTCCGTTTCATTGTTCGCAGTTTCGATGCGACGATGCGCTTCGTCAATTTTAATACGGAATGTTTCGAGTTGTTCACGGACGAGATTGATCTGCTCGCCAAGTCCCTTCAGCTTTTGATGCGTGACATAGATATCAAGAGAACGGAGCTGCGTTTGCAGCTCTTTGAAGCGCTGGGCCTTGCCGGCCTGGCGCTGGAGTGAAATGATCTGACGCTTTACTTCGCGAATGACATCAGCGAGACGCAGCAGATTGGCTTCGGTCTGTTCGAGTTTGCGCAGCGCTTCTTTTTTGTCGCTCTTATATTTAGTGATGCCGGACGCTTCTTCAAAAACGGCGCGGCGGTCGTCGGGGCGTGACGAAAGAATCTGATCGATTTTCCCCTGCTCGAGAATCGAATAGGAATCGGTGCCAACGCCGGTGTCCATGAAGAGACGCTGAATATCTTTACGGCGGCAGGCTTTCTTATTAATGAAATAATCGCTTTCACCGGAACGGAAAACGCGACGGGTAATGCAGACCTCGTCAAAACCGGGATCGAGCACTTTGGAACAGTCGGCGAGTGTAAGCGAAACTTCCGCCATGCCGAGCGGTTTATGGGAATCGGTACCGTTAAAAATGCAGTCTTCCATAGACGATCCGCGAATGGCAGACGGGCGGGATTCGCCGAGCACCCAGCGGATGGCATCGGAAACGTTGCTTTTCCCGCAACCGTTCGGCCCGACAATCGCCGTCATACCCGGCTCAAATTCAAGATGCGTTTTTTCCGCAAAACTTTTGAAGCCGATAATATCTACAGATTTTAGATACATCCGGCTTTGATACCACGCCGGCAGCGTCCGGCGCAATCCTGCAGGGCGCAAAATCAAACAAAAAAACAGCCCGGAGCGGTATAAACCGTTCCGGGCTGATGAGTTTTACGATTTAAGCACTTTTTATTTCAATCGAACGCGCTTTGCGTTTTTCGGGTTCGTTTTTTAATACAGTGACTGTAAGAACGCCGTTTTTGAAGGACGCCTCAATTTTTTCTGTATCAATTTCTGTTCCGAGTTTAAGCGAGCGTTCGAAGCACCCGTAGCTGCGTTCGGACACGAGGACATTTTTATCCTCTTTCTTTTCCTCCTGCTTCTTTTCACCTTTAATGGTGAGAATGCTGTTTTTTACAGTGAGCTCGATATCTTTCTGCTCGATGCCGGGCAGTTCCATATCGATCGTAACGGCTTCAGCGGTTTCAGAAATATCAAACCGCGGAACGAGCCGTTCGGAATCTTTCAGCAAACCGCCGAAGAGATCGTCAATCGTTTTGTAGCGTAATCCTGCCGGATAACAGCTTCTTTGTATTGGCCATAGCATTGTATGTGCCTCCTTTCTGTTTCACATATTTATAAAGCAGTTATTATGCCAAAAATAAAACAGGGAATTGTCTGCTAAATAATTACGAATGGGCGTCCAGGGTGAGTCAAAACATTCGTGTATGTGACAAGATGAGTCATTTTGGCTTGCGCTGCCGGGCTGATAATTTTTTTGCCGGCCTGGATTGAAATCTTCCAGACAGAGTATGAAATGGAAGTCATATATTTAAATTGATGCTGCCGACATAGCCTTTAAGACGTTGTCTTGAAGCAAAAAATTAAACAGACGATAAATTTACCGGCGTTTTTTTACTCTGAAGATTCGAAAACTATTTTTCCACCCTATGCACTCTGATGCCCCCGGCGCTGAATTCCTTGATAATCTGTTCGTTGTATTTTTGATTTTATTCCGCCGTATCAATCGCTAATCTTGCTGCCCGTTTTTAATCGATAGGAGAACCGATGACTGCTTTGAATCAGCGTGCCGAATGGACGGCCATTGAAAAACATTTTAATTTCATTGAAAAACTGCATCTGCGGCAGCTATTTGCAGACGATGCCGGCCGCGCGGAAAAATTTTCACTGCCGGCATGTGATCTGCTGATCGATTATTCTAAAAACCGCATCACCGCTGAAACAATGCAAAAACTGTTTTCGCTGGCAGAAGCCACCGGGCTGCGCGAAAAAATTGAAGCGATGTTCACCGGCAAAAAAATAAATAAAACCGAAAACCGCGCAGTACTGCATACCGCGCTGCGTACACCGCGCGACGCCGAAGTATTTGTTGACGGAGAAAATGTAATTCCGGCGGTACATACGGTACTCGACCGCATGGCAGATTTTTCTAACCGCGTACGTACCGGCGAATGGAAGGGATTTAGTGGAAAACGCATTAAAAATATTGTAAACATCGGCATCGGCGGTTCAGATCTCGGTCCGGTGATGGCCTATGAAGCACTCAAGCCGTATTCGCAGCGTGATCTCACCGTGCGGTTCATTTCAAATATTGACGGCACTCATATTGTTGAAACACTGCGTGACCTTGAGGCTGATCAAACACTGTTCATCATCGCCTCCAAAACATTCACAACGCAGGAAACAATGACGAACGCCGGAACGGCGCGCGACTGGCTGCTGAAACAGCTGCACGATGAAGCGGCGGTAGCCAGACACTTTGTCGCCGTTTCAACGAACGCCGGTGAGGTTTCTAAATTCGGTATCGACACGGCCAATATGTTCGGATTCTGGAACTGGGTCGGCGGACGGTATTCGCTCTGCTCCGCCATCGGTCTGCCGGTCATGATCGCCATCGGCGCCGACAATTTCCAGCGCATGCTCACCGGATTTCATGCAATGGATGTGCATTTTCGCACTGCGCCGTTTGACCGGAATGCGCCGGTGATTCTGGCGCTGCTCGGTATTTGGTATAATAATTTTTTCGGTGCCGCCACACAGGCGATTTTACCGTACGATCAATATATGAGCCGTTTCGCTGCATATTTTCAGCAGGGCGATATGGAGTCGAACGGCAAATATATTACACAGGCCGGCAGCCGCGTTGAGTGGCAGACCGGACCGGTCATCTGGGGCGAGCCGGGCACCAACGGGCAGCACGCGTTTTATCAGCTGATTCATCAGGGTACCCAACTCATTCCCTGCGACTTCATCGGTTTTGCCAAATCACAGAACCCCGTCGGCGATCACCACGTTAAACTCATGGCCAACTTTTTTGCGCAGACTGAAGCGCTGGCGTTTGGCAAAACCGCCGAAGAGCTGAAAACAGAACATACGCCGCCGGAGCTCATCCCGCACAAAACGTTCGCCGGCAACCGCCCGACCAACACCATCATGGCGGAAAAGCTCACACCGGAAACTCTCGGACAGCTCATCGCCCTCTATGAACACAAAATTTTCACACAGGGCATGATCTGGGATATTTTCTCGTTCGATCAGTGGGGCGTACAGCTCGGGAAAATCCTCGCATCCGCTATTCTGCCGGAACTGGAAAGCGATACTGAACTTAAACACGACGGCTCTACCAACCGGTTGATCGAATATTTCCGGAAAAATAAATAAGCCTCAGAGATATTTATACTGTCTCTGCGGTTTAATTTGTATTCGTTATGATCAGCTTTTTTGCTGCAGTTAATACTTCATCCAGCTTTTCCGGCTGTTTGCCGCCGGCCTGGGCGCGATCAGGCTTTCCGCCGCCGCCGCCGCCAAGCTGTTTGGCAATGGCCCCGACAATTTTTCCGGCGTTCCTGCCCTCTTGAACAAGGTCAGGCGTAACGGCGCAGATGAGCGCAACCTTATCATCGGCAGCTCCGGCAAGCACTACGACGGCGCTGTGCAGTTTGGGCTGCAGTGCATCCATGATTGCGCTGAGGAATGCAGCGTCAGTTGTCCCGATATTTTTAATGAGCAGTCCGTCTCGAATTTCGCTGAGCAGTCCGTCGGCAACCGCCGGTGCTTTGGCCTGCAGTTCCGCCTGCCGCTGTTTAGCGAGCTGCTTCTGGCGCTCCGCTTCAGCGGCGCGTTCAGCTTCGGCGGCTTTCGCGGTTTTCTGCTGAGCAATGAACGCCTCGGCGTATTTACCGCAAACGGCTTCAATGCGCCGGATTCCGGCGGCAATGGCTGATTCTTTGGTGATTTTAAACAGCGCAATATCAGCCGTGTTTTTGACATGTGTACCGCCGCACAGCTCCATTGAAAAACCGTCGAGCTTTCCCTTGTGTCCGCCGAGCTGCAGCACGCGCACGGTATCGTCGTATTTTTCACCGAAGAACTGTTGAATACACGGATTGCGCTGCACATCGGTAAACGGAATTTCAAGTACGTATACCGGCTCGGCGGCGGCGATTTTTTCATTTACCAGTTTTTCAATCGCAGCAACCTGTTCATCAGAAAGTTTTTCCGGCGAGTTGAAATCAAAACGCAAACGGTCTTCCGAAACAAACGATCCGCGCTGGCGCGCATCTTCGCTGACAGCTTTATGCAGCGCCCAGTGCAGTAGATGCGTTGCAGTGTGGTGGCGCTGGATGTTGGCGCGACGCGCGGAATCAATTTCAAGCAGCACGCCTTCGCCGGCATCCGGCGCCCGGCCTTCGACGAGTTCAGCACGGTGCACAAACAGCTCCTCGATCTTCTGTGTATCAATCACATTTAACTTGCCGACAGTCTGCTCTTCTAAAATTACGCGAATGGTTCCGGTATCGCCGACCTGCCCGCCCATTTCGGCATAGAAGGGTGTTTGATTGACGACGATATTGAATGTGGGGCAGACATTCCTGTCTGCCTTTTCTGATGTTTCGCAGACAGGAATGTCTGCGCTACCAACAGCTTCCACAACAGCTTCGGCAGCAAAACTCTCGAAGCCGATAAATTTGGTCGGCGTCACATCCACTCCCCCGCTTTCAACGAGCACCACGGATTTCTTTTTGGCATGGTCTTCGCGTGCGCGCATCCGCTGTTCGTTCATCAGTTTTTCGAAGCCGGCGGTGTCAACGCTGAGTCCGCGCTCGCGCGCCATCAGTTCGGTGAGATCGAGCGGAAAGCCGTAGGTGTCGTACAGTCTAAATGCCTCGTCTGCCGGGAAAGTTTTATCCGGCAGATTTCCGGCAACCCGTTCAAACAGTTCAATGCCGCGGTCAAGCGTGCGGTTAAAACTCTCTTCCTCGGCACGGAGCGTACGCACAATCCGCGCCTGATTTTTTTGCAGCTCCGGAAATGCATCGCCGAAATTTTCAACAACGGTACCGGCGAGTTTATAGAAGAATGGCTCTGTGAAACCGAGACTGCGGCCGTATCGCACGGCGCGGCGCAAAATCCGGCGGAGCACGTAGCCGCGGCCTTCGTTCGACGGTGTGATTCCGTCGGCGACGGCGAATGTTAGACAGCGGATATGGTCAGCAATCACGCGGAATGCAATGTCCGCCGGATCAGTCATAGACGAAGTATATTTTTTTCCGCTCATTTGTTCGAGCTGCCGGAAAACCGGCGAGAACACATCGGTATCATAATTAGAAATCACACCGGAAAAATCGGTAAAATTTTTGGTGCACTGAATGATGGAACAGGCGCGCTCAAAGCCCATGCCGGTATCGACATGTTTTGCCGGCAGCGGCGTGAGCGTACCGTCCGGATTGGCGTTAAACTGAATGAACACCAGATTCCAGATTTCTATACATTCCGGTACGCCGGCGTTCACCAGTTTAGCGCCGCCGGTGGCGTCCGGTGTTAAATCAACGTGCAGTTCAGAGCACGGACCGCATGGGCCGGTGTCGCCCATCATCCAGAAATTATCCTGCCGGCTGCCGGGCACCACATGATCTTCCGGCAGAAAACGCAGCCAGATTTCTTTGGCTTCAAGATCCGCCGGCGTTTTTTCGTCGCCGCCGAAATAGGTCGCATAAAGCCGTTCCGGCGGAAATTTCCAAACATCAACAATCAGTTCCCAGGCCCACTCGATGGCTTCTTTTTTGAAATAGTCGCCGAAACTCCAGTTGCCGAGCATTTCAAAAAAAGTGTGGTGATAGGTATCCATTCCGACGTCTTCAAGATCGTTATGTTTTCCGCCGGCGCGAATACATTTTTGTGTGTCAGCAGCGCGTCCCGGCACATAAGGGCAGTTGGCCTGTCCGAGGAAAACCGGTACAAACTGATTCATGCCGGCGTTCGTGAAAAGCAGATTCGGCGCGTCCGGCAGCAGACTGCTCGAAGGAACAATGGTATGCTGTTTCGTTCTAAAAAAATCGAGGAACGATTGGCGAATTTCTTTTGAGTTCATAATTCAGTTGTCAGTTAAAGGTCATCAGGGTTAAAGCGCCGGAATCTAGAGAAAAAGTCAAAGGCCTTAAAGTCGAAAGTCGAAGAGGAATCAAAAAGCCTGTTGATTTTAATTAAATTCGTGCAAGCTCATTTCATCGCATCAATCATTTCCTGCACAGCATTTTCAAGTCCGGTGAATACAGCGCGCGCGACAATGCTGTGTCCGATATTGAGTGTATCGAGATGCGGAATTTTTTTTATGCCGGCGATGGTCACAAGATTGATTCCGTGTCCGGCATTCACCTGCAGTCCGAGGTTGTGCGCGTGTTCGGCGCCGGAGATTAATTTGTCGAGCAGAGTTCCGGCAGTGGATTCATCCGCTGCCTCGCAATAGGAGCCGGTGTGCAGTTCAACCACACGCGCACCGAGTCCGGCACAGGCATCGAGAATTTTTTCGTCCGGCTCAACAAACAGACTGACTTCTGAGCCATTGTCCTGCAGCCGCTGGATAGTTTCTTGGAGGGAATCGAAATGTGCGATAACATTAAGTCCGCCTTCAGTGGTTATTTCCTGCCGCTTTTCCGGCACAAGGCAGATTTCCTCCGGTTTCACTTTCAGCGCAATCTGAATGATCTCTTCCGAGTTTGCCATTTCGAGATTGATCGGCAGCGGACATTGTTCACTGAGCCGGTACAGGTCGTGATCCTGAATATGCCGCCGGTCTTCGCGCAGATGAATCGTGATACTGATTGCACCGGCGCGGGCGCAGGCTTCTGCCGCTTCAAGTGTGTCCGGATAGGTTGCGCGGCGCGCCTGCCGGAGCGTTGCAACATGATCGATATTAACACCAAGTTTCATAAGCATTTCCAATTCTGTTTGTCGAACGTCAAAGGTCTTAAAGTCAAAGGCCGGGAATGATTTCGGCGGTTCATGTCTTTGACTTTTGATCTTCAGACTTTTGACGAATCATTATCTCTTTTTATCTTTCGCTTTACCGTCCAGTGAGCGGTCATACATCAGGCAGGCGGAAGTATCCCAGCTGCGCACAACTTCGAGCGCGGTGTGGGCGCCGCGGAAAAGGTCGCGCAAAAGCCGGCCGTGATTCGGATAGCCGGAAATTCCGGCGCTGACGGATGTTTTTATTTTCCGCCCCTGAGTTTCAAAGGTTTCTTTGTTGACAGCATTACGGATGCGCGTGGCGATGAGCTCGCCTTGTTCAGGTGTGCAGGGTGCAAGAATGAGGAAGTCTCCAAAATGATACCGGCCGATGAGATCGGTATCGCGCGTGAGTTGCTGAATAATTTTGCTGACACCGGCGATAACGTCTTCTGTCGCGATTTCACTGTAGAGTTTAGTGATCAGCTCGAGCCGGTTGACACCGATGCAAATGACCGCAGCCGGTTTGCGTTTCTGCCGGATTTCGGACAGATATTTCCGCATGTAGGAGCCGATGACCGCCGGTTTTAAAACGCCGGTAAGCGGATCGAGCGAAGCGTTTTTATCTTCTTTGCTGAGTTCGCCGACGATAAGATTTTCGTCCTCATCAATTTCATCTTTTGCCGGTTTTTCGCTGCCTTCGGCATCCTCTGCATCCTCTTCTTTCACCGGCGGCGGCGCCATAAGAAACGGCTCCGGGTTTCCAGTGTCGGCCTGTTCAAGTGCTTCAGCAGCAATATCAATAATTTTCTGCGTGTTCATGCCGTGCATTGGAAAGCTGCTGGCGCCGATACGGAAATTCACAATTTCAGGGAATTGCAGTTTGATCAGATTACGCAGATCATGCAGCAGACGCGCACTGGCGACCGGCAGGTTTTCTTCTTCGGTATCAATAATAATTCCAATGCAGTCTTCACGATAAAGGCAGACGTTATCAGATTCACTGCGCAGAATTTCCAGAATTGCTTTGAGAACCTGCTCCTGTTTTTCGCGTGTGATTTTTTCCGGTGCAAAGAGCTGCAGAATGTATAAACCGAAGCCGCTGGATGTACGGTTTATTTTGCTGAGATAACGCGTAACCTGAATAAAAAAATAGTCGTTCACCGCTTCAATCGTGGAGAGATCTTTTTCTTCGAGCTGAACGAGATTATGAAAACGGTAGGCGCTGGCGATAAGGGTGATGATGACAAATGCGATCGCTATAACCAGCAACAGCTGCCCGGCTTCAACTGCGGGCAGCTGTTCAAACATTGCAAAAATTAACGGCAGCACCGTCATCGAAACGCTTAATAGTACAGAACAAATTCAGCGCGGCGGTTCTGCGACCACGCGGCTTCATCATGTCCCGGATTGGCCGGCTGTTCTTTACCAAGCGATTTGGTTTGAATGCGACCGGCGTCGATGCCGAGGTTCACAATATAGTTGCGTACGGCCAGCGCGCGGCGCTCGCCGAGTGCGAGGTTGTATTCGCGGCTGCCGCGTTCATCACAGTGGCCTTCAACAATCAGCCGGTAGGAGCTGTTCTGTTTCAGATAGTTAGCGGCGGCTTCGGCTTTGCCGCGTTCGCCGGCGGAAATCTGAGAACTGTCGTAGGCAAAGTAAAGTGTCTGGAGCTGTCCACGGTATTCACTGCCGCCGGTCCAGTGCGCATCGCCCAGCGGCACATTACCCTGATCAATATCCCATTGTGTGAATGTGCCGGTGCCGTCAAGTCCGTACAGACCGGCGGGGTTTTTATTCGATTTGCAACCGGTCAGCGCTGACACGGCGAGAACGAGACTTAGACCAATCAACCAGAAAATGCTCTTCTTCATACTTGCTGCAACCTTTCTTTCCAAACCTGTTTTCTACTTCGCAGGAGAACTTGCCGGCGAATACCAGTCTCCGCCACCTTGGAGCAAAATTACCGGAGCATCGCCGCGCGTGTCAAGGAGGTAGAGCGCCGATTGATGCGCCGCTGTGCGTGCACAGACAATGTGCCGGCCGTCCGGCATCCATGATGGATCTTCATAGTCCGCGCCGTCGTTCGGCAGATAGGTGGTCTGTCCGGTAACCGGATGAATCACTGCGATATGATAGCGTCCGCCGGAACGGCTGGAGCAGACAATCATGCCATTGGCACCCCATTCCGGCGCAACGTTTTCCGTGCCGCGCGAACTGATCCGGCGCGGGCGCCCGCCGGTACGGCTGATAATGTAAAGCTGCGGGCCGCCGCTCTGATCAGAAACATAAACCAGACTCTGCCCGTCCGGCGACCATGCCGGGCTCGACTCCACCTCCGGCGACGTATATGTCAGGCGTGTCAGTTTTCCACTGCGCAGATTTTTCAGATAAAGCTCCGGATTACCGTCTTTCGAGAGAATCAGTGCGAGGTCGCGGCCGTCCGGCGCAATCGCGGCACCGGTATTCAGTCCCGCATAATTGGCGAGCAGTTCGCGCCGGCCGGTTTGCAGATGTGTGCGGTATACATCAGGGAAACCGCGCAGATAAGAAGTAAACAGGATACTGCTGCCATCCGGCGTCCAGCGCGGGCGAACGATGATTCTCCCGTCGCGCGTAATCTGCTGCAGACTGCCGCCGTCGGCATCACATAAATAAAGTTCTTTTGCGCCGGAGCGCGTGCCGACGCTCACAATTTTTGCTGCCGCAAAACCTTTGTGTCCCGTCAGCGCCAGCACGATTTCATCGGCCGCGGCATGCGCCAGCGAGCGCACGCCGGCGGGAGTGGAACTATAGCTTTTAGCAAATATGCGCTGGTTATCCGCGCGCCGGTAAACCTGACAGACCGCTTTTACATTGCCGGCATCCTGATTGACCGTGCCGATCAAACGAAAATCCGTGCTGCCGCCGCGGGCGATGTCAAACCAGCCCGACCGTTTTAAATCCTGTTCAAGCGTCTGGTAAAACTGTTGTGAAACACCGTCCGGCGCTGCGCGCATACCGGAAAAATCAATGCCGGTTTTGCGGCTCACAGGTTTAATCACATTGACCTGAGCTCCGGTAATTCCGGCGGTAAAAAGGACAAGCAGCAGGAAAAAAAAATTGCGTTTCATAATGCCCATGCTTAACGCAAATGCGGCTGGTTTGTCAAAAATCAAAACCTGTTTTCTTTAGACCAGCGGCGACTTACCGCCGCTTTAGCCGCGGCGGACGGCGGCAGCGCGTAGTCTATCCGCGTAAAACACCGGCTTGCTTGCGTATTTTTCAAAATAAAAAAGCGGCGGTAACGCGAAAGCGCACCGCCGCACTCCAAAACATGTGCTTGCTTAACCGGCGCTGATTGCATTGACCGGACAGACGCTTTCGCACGCGCCGCAGTCGATGCAGGTTGCCGGATCAATTACATATTTTCCGTCACCGGCGCTGATCGCATTCGTCGGGCAGACGCTTTCACAGGCACCGCACATCGTGCAGTCATTTGAAATCACATAGGCCATCGATTACCTCCTTATGTTTGAATAGAACGCTCTACGATTTAAAGTTTAGAAATATATCATCTGCATTTTTAGTTTCATTCCTAAAACGCCGTGTGTTATACATTATATCTGAATTAAGTATAAACAAGCGAAATCCGCATGATGAATAAAAACAAACGCTCAGTTTCGATAGATAACTCCGCAAACGAGGCCTGGCCGCTGTTCGTGGAATTCCTGAAACAGAAAGGTTCGCGTATTACACAGGCGCGCCGGATTGTATTCAATCGTGTTTTTGCACGCCACGACCATTTCCGTGCCGACGATCTCGCCGCCGAACTCGCGTCAGGCCCTGATCACGTCAGTCGCGGTACCGTTTACCGCACGCTCGACCTGATGGTGGAGGCAGGCTTTGTGCAGAAAATCCGCGATCGCGACGTACATGCGCACTACGAACATATTTACGGTCATGGTCCGCACCACCATCTGATTTGCGAAGAAACCGGTGAGTTCATCGAGTTTGTCAGTGATACGATCATCAAAGAAATTGATCGTATTTGCAAAGAACGTGGATTCAAGCAGCATTCGCACCGGCTTGTTGTGTTTGGAACGCCGGTAAATTAGTTAATCGTTCAATAAGCCTGTTGTGTAAATTTTGTCATGTGCCCGGCCGGAAAATTTCCAGCAAAAGAACCTTGATTGTCATTCACCGGCAGCTAACATGCATCCTTTTCGTTGCGGGTGTAGCTCAATGGTAGAGCCCCAGCCTTCCAAGCTGGTTGTGAGGGTTCGATTCCCTTCACCCGCTCCAATTCATCGATTCCTTAGAAAAGTTGCATTTTTCGAAGGAATACGTCATTTTGCTACACGCGCTTGCTGCACAAATGGAGCAGAAACATGGTTGTCAGCATGAAGATAGAGAATGTCATTTTAAGAGGAAAGGTCTTCTACTTTCGGATGAGGGTTCCGAAGGATTGTCAGCCCGCAATCGGGAAGCGCGAGATCGTTCAGCCGTTGAAGACCGACTGGAACTTGATACAACGCCGCCGCCCCTTGCTTCGACCGAAGTAAAAACCCATCTATTGCCAACTCCGTTCCAAGTACGTCTTTACGATCTTCCAAGCCTTTTTGCCGGTAAGCTACATGCGATGTTGTTTCGTGACTGGAAAAGCCGGGTCAAGGGACGGGATTTCTATGACTTTATCTGGTACGTCAGCCGTCGTGTGCCGGTGAATCTTCCTCACCTGGAGGCTCGAGTCATGCAAAGTGAAGGACAGCAAGCAGGGCGGCTCACGATCACCGCTGTGCAGGTTCTACTTAGAGAGCGTATTCACGGCATTGACATCGCTGCTGCTGCTGAAGACGTCCAGCCGTTTCTGCGCGATCCCCGTGAGCTTCAACTCTGGAACGAGGATTTTTTCATGCAGTTGATTCCAGATGTACGAACTGTTGAAAGCTGAAACGGTTTGAGTGCTGGTGTTTTATTTTTAGTAATATTAAGCCGCCACAATCTAAAAAAATACTGCTGTTTCCGGCACCTATTTATGCATTAAACCCTGAGTAGACTCCATCGATGCGCCTGCCAGCCGGATTTTGACCTGCTGGTTTTCAGCGGTGAGTACGGTCACAGTGTCTCCGTCCGCAATGGCCACGACCTTGGCGGGGTAGCCGAAGGCGGAGAATGTCAGCAGGGAGAACAAGGTGATTACTGCTTTCATGGAAAAACGATATGGCATAATGATGTATTTGTAACTAAGATAATGGAATGAACACATCATTTTGGGATTTATTAAAAGATAACACTGAGGGTGGTGTTAGCTTTTGGTGCGTGGATGGTATTCAAAAAACTGATGAAGATTTGAGTATCGTACGGTTGGTTCATCTCAACCCTATTGCAACCAGAAGTCCAGGACTTCGTTATGTTACTATGGATTCTGAACTGCAGGAACAGTTCCGTCACGGAAGCTGCCTTTCTTTAAAGTGGAGCCGGCTTGATAAGCGAAACGGATTTCCTGTTTTAACTACCGAACACGTCAAACGAGATGAAAAACTAGAATTCGGGCTTCGTAAGGCAATCAGTGCGACATTGAATGAAACAAATCCGTTGCCAGAGGAGAATGGGGCACATGAAAGTTATTTGCCATTGGGTTCTTCTGAGTCGGATTTATGCAATCGAGAACGATGCTCGAATTGCAACGGTATTAGTGAAGACATGCCCGCCTGGGCACGTATTCATGTTCATAACGTAGGACAAGGAGATACGATTGTATTAGAGCTTCCAGGAGGCCAGGTATGGATTATTGATGCGATGCTATGGAGTAAACCTCGCCGGGATGAGTTTAATGCATGGATGACAAAAAAAGGGTTTCATGATAAGGTCAAAAAGGTTGTGATCTCCCATTTTCATTATGATCACATTCACAGTATCCCCTATGTCATAGAGACATATAATCCGCAAGAAGTGATTATTTCGGAAGCTTTAAACCATCCAACGGGAGCTGTTCAGAGGGTGCTGGATAGCAGTGGAGGACGATTAAAAAAACTCGGGAGAAAAACTGCAGTATACTATTTCGGTAATCTTAAAATGCGATTGATTCCATCCCTAGCTTTATACGACAAGAATGTTTCTTTACCTTTAGATCCAAACTATCATGGAGTTGGAATTCTTGTAGAAACATTCTCTAGTTTTGCTTTTCTTGGTGGAGATATGCCGCTTGAACAATGCGTAAAGATTTGTAGCGAATTCAAATCAGATACAGCGGTTTGCTATTATTACAAAGTAAGTCACCACGGGAGTAGAACGGCATGTGATGACAAATTTCCAAGTTCTTTGTATCCGTGTTACTCTGTTATATCATGTGGATACCGGAATCGTTATGGTCACCCACATGATCCCGTACTCTCTGCGTTAAGACATGGTAGATGCGTGAAAACATACAATATTTCCAAAGGAAATACTGATTCGTGGACTATGTTTAACACTGAATAGGTAATATTCTCCTGTTATACCTTGCAAAAAAGCCGACGATATGACCCCTCGGTAGCACATCTGTGCGAGGTTAGAGCATATCACGATTGAGAAGCCGTAATATGACACGATGAAAACCATCCGGCAGCATCCTGCGGTGTGACCTGTGCGAATGCCCGGCTGATTGCGGCGGATAATTCATCCTGTGTCCGGGCACCC
>JBBADV010000024.1 GCA_041656295.1 Kiritimatiellales bacterium
CCAAGCTCACTGAAATTTTCCCCGTGGTCGGCACTGACAATGATGATGAGGTCGTCCAGCACACCCTGCTTTTCGAGTGCGGCGAGAATTTTTCCAACGTGTTCGTCGGCATAACGGATGCCGGTATCGTAGCCGTCAATCAGCTTGCGCATTTCCGCCATGTCGCGCACTTCGCCGGGATGACGCGGAAATTCCGGGTTGGTTGAATTATCATACATCGCAATATCCTGAATGGTATGCGGCCCCGGAAGTTTACGGTCGTGTTCAATCTGCTCCGGCGTGCACCATGCCGGCAGCGGATCATTTTCGAACGGATTGCCGAACTCCGCCGGCGCGCGGAACGGCGTGTGCGGATCCCAGTAGTTGATGTGCAGATACCAGTTGTCTTCTTTGCCGCGCCGCTTAATCCAGTCGAGCGCTGCCGGTGAAACATCTTCAGCGGATTCCATACCCCCTTTGCCGGTGTCGTGCGTTTCTCTAAAACCGGCGAGAAATTCCCACGAGGAATGACGTTCGGCAAAACCGCCGATATATACCGTATGCAGACCGCATTTTTTAGAAAGGATCGACGGCAGCCGTGTTTGAGTGAACCGGCTGCGAAAACCGCGTTCACTTCCCTCCGGACGGAAATCAGCGCACAGTCCCCCGTGATTCACTGCGCCGGTATGTATTCCAAACCGGCCGCTCATCAGCGCGCTGCGCGACGGCAGACACGGCGCATCAGAACAGTAATAATGATCAAACAGCACACCGTCCGCTGCAATCTTATCGATATTCGGCGATGTGTTGCGATGGTAGCCGTAACAGCCGAGATGATCCGGCCGCAGTGTATCAATATCCAGATATAAGATTCTCACCGGTTCTCCTTGTTTATGATTCTCACAAAATCCGCCTTTCTGACTTTATTCCGTCTCCGGAACTGTTGAATCCCCGATGAAAAGTTTCGGCTCTTTCGGAACCATTTTCAATGGACCGTCCCATCTGCCGCCGCCGCCCGCAATCCAGTCCATACACTTTGAAAGCTGTGGTTTTACATTTGGCCATTCCAGAGAAGTAATCCGCGGAACGGTCCACTGGGCAAGTCCTTCATCGCTGACCGTTGCAACTGCAATCTCATGACCCACTCGTATTCCAATATCTGAAAATGCACGAATTGCTCCAATTGCGGTTGTCAGTGTAGTGCAAAGTAGCGCCGGCATCACCGGCTCCCCGCTGCGAATCAAATCTGCCACAACATCATAAGCGCGTCCTGCCGTCATTTCGAACGGAGCCACCGGCTCATTATATGCCCGCCCGTCGACATCGTTTTCCTGCCTCCACGTCATCCACCGGTTTATACGGGCCTGAATTGTCGCGCCTAGGGGTTGTGTATTTAAACAATCGATTCTGCAATGCCCCAAACTTAACAGATGATCCAGCAGATGATCCATCCAGTCCGTCGGAGTGCGGATCAACGAAGGAATCCCCAGTTCTGTCATATCCATCATCATCGCCACAACCGGACGATCCGTTTGCTCAAAACGTATTCGAACCCGTTCAGGCATCGGCGTCGGCAGCGGAATAAGCACAATCCCGTCAAATGAATTCAATGCATTCAGCAAAATCGGATCATCCCAATGTACATACGGAACAAGCCGGACGCGCATTCCGTATGCCTGTGCCGCATATTCCGTTTCACGGTGAATTATCGAATAATTCTGCGACGGAAAATTCGGAACTAAAAACGCAATTTGCTTGCCGATGCGCTCCGTAGATTTTGCTGAGCGGGAAATAAATAATCGACCCGTAGAACCGCGTTCCAGAACACCTTCCTGAATTAATGCCTGCACTGCCCGGCGCGCCGTCATATGACTGACTCCGGCCTCTTCAGCCAGACTGCGTTCCCCAGGAATGTCATTCAGGACATAATCGCCATGCTGAATTCGCGATTGAATTAATTCAACAACCTTGCTTTGTGCCATAACACATTACTTTCGTTAAAAAATCTGAATATGATTTTTGATTTATAACATCGCTGTTATAAAAATCAATATGTTTTTATTATATTTTTTAGCTTAAAAATTATACTGATTTTAATTTAATTCTCTCTTAAATAACGTCTGAAGGAGACGATGCAATGGCTTGCGATATTCAAATTCTTCGCGATCCGGCAAAAAATGCCGATGTCACCGCAGATCCGGTAACAGATCAATACCGGGGATTGTGGCACGATTTGCACAGTTTTTAAAAAGTCCGGCTGCTGATTCAGGCACGTCAGTATATATTTTGTAAGCTTTCACGAGCATATTGCGTCTGCGAAAATCCGCTGTGCCGCGAAGTGGGATAACGTACAAAAAGTTTCGCATAATTAAAAAGAGGTTCTCCGGCTGATAAAAAACCAGCGCTGTGAAAGCAACCACAACGGAGAACCGAATGAATAAAGAACAGAAATCGACAGAAGAACCAACGAAAAGATCATCGGAATTGACGACCGTGAAGTACGCACACATCTGTGCGAGCTGGTGAGAGGCTCGGTGGAAGAGACTCTCAACGGGCTGCTGGACGCAGAAGCGGATGCGCTGTGCGGAGCCAAACGGTATGAACGCAGTCCTAAGCGGGTGGATTCATGAGCCGGCAGTGATCAGCGCAATCTGGAAACACAGGCCGGAAAAGTGGCGCTGCACATTCCGAAATTGCGAATCCTGCCGTTTGAAACACAGATGATCGAGCAGTACCGGCAGCGGGAAAGCTCAGTGGAAAACACACGGATGGAGATGGTTCTAGCCGGGGTATCTGGAAGTAGAAACGGTGGCGCATTGCGGCGGATCAATGAGCGGGTCGTTCTGCGGGGCGGTTACCTATACGGATTTAATCTGCGAGTGGACGGTGCTGCATGCGGTGTGGGATAAGAGTGCAGCGGCGGTGGTGGAGCAGACGCAGGATGTGGAAGGTAAACTGCCGTTTGCGCTGCCGGGCTTTGACCCGGATAACGGCAGTGAGTTTATCAACCAGCACCTGGCGGATGATCTGCTGAAGCGCAAACGTCCGGGCTGTTTTACACGCAGCCGTCCGTATCGCAAAAACGACAATGCCCATGCCGAACAGAAAAACTGGACGCATGAACATCAACGATCAAAACCCCTCATCCCTTCGGTGTCTTTTTTATGTGAGGCAATACGCCTGTTATCAATCCGGGTGGGGGATCTGTCGCAAACCAGCCGTCAATGTCCCAGCTCGAACCGCAGCCGGTAGAAGCCTTGCGTTGCCGACCCCACCCGCGGCACCAGAGCCCGCACGCGAACCGCCGCGCCGCCTTCATCATCCACCTGGAAGGTCACGCCTGCCGCCGGCCGCCACTCGCCCTCCACGAGCGATGCCGTCGTCTCAATCACATACCCGAACCCCGGTGGCAATCCCCGCCGCTGCGGAAACTCCAGCACGAACCCTTCGGGCTCCGCTGCGCACCTCCATGCCGCGCCCGCCTCTGCCTGCACCGGGTTGCGCCCGAACAGATACTCCTCCATATTGCTCAGTCCATCGCCATCGGGATCGTCCAGCGCCCCGCGCTGCCCCTCCGGCACACCCGCCTGTCCCGCAATCCACGTATCGAACACCGCCGCCTTCACCTCGCGTTCCAGCACCAGCCGCGGACGCCTGCCCACCGCTGCCTCGCGCGAATAGTATGAGTACGTCGCCTCGCTGTTCGGCTGACTCGTCACCGCCAGCGCGAGGCTCAGCAGTCCGTCTCCGGCATGCTCCGCCAACGCCACCGATGTCACGTCAAGCCGCTCAAGGAGGTTGGTTGACATCAGCCACGAGATCACCACCGCACCGAGTGATGGCTGGCTGGTCCACGTTACCGCCTGCTCGTTCCATCCGTCTGCGGCAACCAGCCTCAACTCAGCATTCGCCGCTGTGACGGGCGAGGGCGGGCTGCCGGTTTGCAGTTCGAGATACGCCCGTACAAACGCCTGCGTAACCGAGGTCAGGTCGAAGCGCAGAAACGCCCGGCGGTTATAGCCCGTGCTGCTTTTCTTGATCATCAGCATAGTCGCGGTGCCGTAATTGTCGTTCGCGTAGCTGCCATCGCGTACATAGGTGTCCGCCACCGGCTCCAGCCGTTCCGTCACCAGCACGTAGGTCGGGTCGGATGCCAGCGTCACCGTCACCCGCTCCGACACCTGCCGCCCGCTGCTCGTTGTCACGGTCAGCTCGATCTCATGTGTTCCGCGCGCGCTGAAGGTCACGAGCGGACTCGTCCCGTCCGCATCACCGAAAACTGCTGTGCCTGCACCAGCCGCATGCCGCCATTGGATCTCGTACGTACCTGCTGCCGCAGGCTTGCGTCCCGCAAAAACCTCCGCTGCGAGCCGCACGCTGTTGGAGGGGAAGGTGACAACGACCTCAGCCGGAAAGACGATCTCCGGCAGGGCCAGGCGGCGGACAAGCTGATCCTCGTACAGCGAAAACGGCTCCAGAGTATTACCCTGCCCCACGCCCTCGACATGGTCCGGCGGATTGCACTTCGCTCCGCCGGCTGTGGGCCTCTCCACACCGCTGCGGTTGCCGCGCGTACCGATGGCATAACCGTAGCGGCTCTGCTCCGTGCGTACCACATACGAGACGCCGCTGCCGGTGCCCTCTATGTTCCAGAACACGCTGTGTGCAGAGGTGAGGTTGTGCTTCGGCTCGCTTCCGGATGCCCGGTAGCGCGCCTCCCACCAGCTTGAGTCCCCGGTGCTGGTGTCGATCAGGTTGGAGTGGCTGAAATGCATATGGTGGTCTGACCCGCTGCCGTTGGCCTTCTGCGAGCCCGTGTCGCCTGTCTGCAACCCCGTGTCGCTGTCAACGCAGTGGTGGAAGACGTTGCCGGACGATCCCATGTGCGAGAGCACGAAGCCGTGCCGGGTGAAGGTGGAACGGCATTGCGTCACGAGAGCGTCGCAGGAGTTCTGCAGCCGGTACATGTAGCCGTTGCCGCCCCCGCCGCCATACTGCGATCGCTGCATGTGGACTTCGCTCACGGTGACGCGGCTGCAGTCGTTGAGCAGGATGCCGTTGCTGAGCAGGTGGCAGGTGAAGGTGTTGCCCGCAGCCTGAAACGTCTCAATGCGCCGGATCCATGCATCGCGGACGCGCGTCGCCCGGATAAGGTAGGAGCCGTGGGTGTCGTAGGCGGCTTTAGTGTCGTCATCATAGTCCGCGTCCGCCCAGCCTTTCCCCGGGTGCTGCACGTTGCCGATGGAGAAATCCTCCAGCCCCACCTCAGCCACCGGGCTTGTGCTCAGCCGCACCACCCGGGCGTTGTCGCGAGTTTTCAGGGCATAGCGCGTCGGCGCGTCCACGGTCAGCGTGCCCGCAGCACTGTCCACCGCCACCACGCGCCGGAAATAAGCCGGGCCGCGCAACGAGCTGCCATAGCCCAGCCAGCCCGTCTCACCGTGCTCGGTAATCCATGCGTCCGTGCAGTCCGCCCGCACGACGACCCATTGGCCGACCGCGAAGCCGGCGGTGCTGCTCACCGGCAGAACCTGCGCCGGGCCGAGCAGGTCGCTGCGAAGCGCTGCACTGCCTGCGCCACCCGTGTAAAGGCTCGCCGCGGAAGGCCCTTCCACCTGGATTACAGCCTTGCCGCGCATGTTGGTGGAGGTGTTGAGCAGAAAGGTCTGCCCCACGCCTGCACCGCGCAACACCACACCCGAGGCATTTATCCGCAGCGCATAATTGTTGTTATCCTGCGGGCTGATCCGGTACAACCCAGCCGGCAGATAGACCACACCACCGCCCGCGCTCTGTGCAGCATTGATCGCCTTTTGAATGGCCGTTGTTGCGTCTGCCGTACCCGCGGCATCTGCGCCATACGGCGGCAGGGTCACGTCGTACACCGGTCCGACCACGTCCGGTACCGGCTCATCGCCCATGCGGTAGCCCGCGTAAGAAAAATCCTGAATCAGCTTATCCGTCTCAAAATTCACTGTCCCGTCGGTGGGCGGCAGCCAACTGTCGGGATATAACGTGCTGCGCCAGGCAAGGCTCTCGCCTGCCATGAGAGAAACGGTCAGGGAAAAGACCGCGAAGACTCGTCTTTGTCGCTTCATCACTCGACATCCACCTTGTACAAACATTTCAGTTCCAGAACTTGATATGGCATACCGTGCGAAAACTACGTTAAGGCGTACATTACAACGGCACGTTGTATGCGGTAGCAGAGGGGTAAAAGTCAACCCCTTTTTCACCTTTCTGGGAGCACCTGGAAGCATAATGCATTGCATAAAGCAGACAAATAAGCGGATTATGAGTTCGTTCCTGCCTGCTGCCGCAGGTGTCTAGTCCCGCAGGATCAAACTTAAAGCGATCTGGATCAGAAGTCCAGATGTTGCAGATATATTCGTATGGCGTGAGACCGCTTAATATTTTGAGCCGTTTGGCAAAGTGATAGGCCATCAAAAAGGTCTGTACATGTTCTTTCAGCTGATCATGGGTTCCATAGTGATAACGTTTCACTGTTGCCTCTTTCAACGTCCGGTTCATCCGCTCAACCTGTCCGTTGGTCCAGGGATGTTTGGGTGTCGTACGGGCGAACCCGTGTACTATCTGTCCCATAATTCATCCCTTCGGAGCTGCTTATACATCACTCCACTACACTGTGGGACTAAACATCTAAAGAACGTCTTTTCGACCGTCTCCCAATAACAAAATTCGAAGACCGTGTGTACGAATTCAACGACGAGGCCATTCGCGAAATGTATGACGAAGCTGAGGCCGATGTTCTTGAAAAAATCAAAGCCTATGATGCAGAACATCCACAGGTTTGATATGCGGATTCCGGGATGGGATCAGAGAGTATTTAAGTGCGGTATACGCAGATCAAGGTGAATGAATCACCGGCATGCCTGCTCGTTATGTCCACTTTAAATCGCCAGCAGACCGGTGAGCTGCAAAATCAGTAAAAGCGTGCAGGCGATGCAAAGTCCGATCGACCAGTACGGGCGCTTGCTGCCGTCGGCGGCACGCCGGATAAGTTTGACGTACAGTGCAGTGCCTGAAAGCGCAAGGGTAAAAATCAGCATGGAGAGAAAAGCGAGCTGATTCCAGCCGGCGTGCGGTACGCTGGCGCCGGCGCGGCCAACAAGCGGCAGGAGCAGGCAGGTGAAGAAAAAGGCAAGTCCGGCACAAACGGCAAGCGTATCGCCAACAACCGGTTTGTGTAAAAATTCTTTGTGCTTCTGTTTCATTAGAGCACGTTATACGCCGCTTTGCCGGAAATTTAAACGATTTTTTCGAATTGATGTGGCGCGAACATTCCTGTCTGCGCTTCAGGCGGACAGGAACATCTGCCTCACAATTTGCACAGGTTTGTGAAAATCGGTGTCGATCGATGGTTAAAAGTTTCCTTCCCGCAAACAGGCGTGATACCGTTTGCAGTAAAATTTCCGGTGATTTTATGAGTAATAAATGGATTATTGTTTCCGGCGCGCGCGAACACAATTTGAAAAATGTAGATGTTAAGATTCCGCGTAATAAACTGACTGTGATTACGGGATTGAGCGGTTCCGGCAAATCGTCGCTGGCGTTCGACACACTCTATGCGGAAGGTCAGCGCAAATATGTTGAAAGCCTGTCGGCCTATGCACGCCAGTTTCTGGAACAGATGCAGAAACCGGATGTGGAAATGATCGAAGGCCTGTCGCCGGCGATTTCCATTGAACAGCGCACGGCCGGCTCAAACCCGCGCTCGATTGTCGCGACGACAACAGAAATTCATGACTACCTGCGTCTGCTGTTCGCGAGCATCGGCAAAGTGCACTGTCCGAAATGCAAAAAACCGATTCAGCGACAGAGCGCCGAAGATATTACGAATCAGCTTTTACAGCTGCCGGAAAAAACGCGGGCGGTGCTGCTGGCGCCGGTGGTGCGCGGGCGTAAAGGACGCCATGAAGAGATTTTTGCGGCACTGCGCCGGCAGGGTTTTGTGCGCGTCCGCGTGAACGGCACACTGTATGAAATTGATGAGCCGCCGGCGCTGGATAAAAATAAAAAACACATGATTGAAACGGTGGTCGACCGTCTGGTGATTGATCCGGCGGATCGCAGCCGCATCAATGATTCGGTTGAAACTGCGCTCGCCACCGGCGAAGGAGTGATGATCGCCATGATGCAGACCGGCGATGACAAATGGGATGACCGGCTCTATTCCGAAAAAAATGCGTGCCTGGACTGCGATCTGAGTTTTGAAACATTCACCGCTAAACATTTTTCATTCAATGCGCCGTACGGCGCGTGCCCGGTGTGTCACGGACTCGGCAACATGCTCACGTTCGATGAAGAACTGATTGTACCGGACGAAACACTGCCGCTCGAAGAAGCGATTCATCCGTGGCGGCGCGGCGGCCGGCGTTCTATCATCTATCATAAAAAACTGCTCACCGCTGTGGCGAATGCATACGATGTTCCGCTCAGCACGCCGTACAACAGCCTGCCGCCGGCCTTTAAAAAAATTCTGCTCTACGGCACCGGCGATGAACCAATCACCTATTTTCTGCGGCGCCATAAAATTCAAAAACCGTTCGAGGGCGTCATTCCAAACCTGCAGCGGCGCTACACTGAAGCCGACAGTGAATGGACGCAGGAACGTCTGCGCGCATATATGGGAACACAGCGCTGCACCGCATGTCACGGTGCGCGGTTGCGCCCGGAAGTGCTCGCGTGTACCGTCGGCGGAAAAAATATTTATGACATCTGCCTCTTCTCCATCGAACAGGCACAGCAGTTTTTCACCGCGCTGAAACTGACGCAAGAGGAAACGCAAATTGTGCGTGACGTGCTGAAAGAGATTCAGGCGCGGCTCGGTTTTATGCTGGATGTCGGACTTGATTATCTTACGCTCGACCGCGAAAGCGGCACGCTCTCCGGCGGTGAAGCGCAGCGTATCCGGCTGGCTACGCAAATCGGCTCGCGGCTCACCGGTGTGCTCTATGTGCTCGACGAACCGAGCATCGGCCTGCATCAGCGCGACAACGACCGCCTGCTCGCCACGCTCAAGGAGCTGCGCGACCTCGGCAACACTGTCGTTGTGGTTGAACACGACGAACAGACAATTCTCGCAGCGGACTATGTCATCGATCTCGGTCCCGGCGCCGGCGTTCACGGCGGTGAAATCACCTTCGCCGGCACGCCGAAAGAGCTGCTGAGAGCCAAAACACCGTTGACCGCCAAATATCTGCGGCATGAACTCGAAGTTGAAATTCCGGTAGAACGCCATAAACCGGCGCAACTGTTTCTCGAAATTAAAGGCGCAGCGGAGAATAATCTGAAAAATGTGAACGCGAAAATTCCGCTCGGTCTTTTTACCTGTGTCACCGGCGTTTCGGGGTCCGGTAAAAGTACGCTGATTGACGATGTTCTGCGGCGCGCGCTGTTCAGAAAATTTTTCGGCTCGAAAGAACGCCCCGGCAAACACAAGCAACTGCTCGGTGTTGAACATATTGATAAAGTGATTGTCATCGATCAGTCGCCGATCGGCCGCACACCGCGCAGTAATCCGGCGACGTACACCGGTGCATTTTCAATGATCCGTGCGCTGTTTGCTGCGACACCGGCATCAAAAATCCGCGGCTACAGTCCCGGCCGGTTCAGTTTTAATGTCAAAGGCGGACGCTGTGAACACTGTCAGGGCGACGGCATGCTGAAGATTGAAATGCACTTTCTGCCGGACGTTTATGTCACCTGCCCGCAATGCGGCGGCCAGCGCTATAACCGTGAAACGCTTGAGGTACATTACGGCGGGAAAAATATTGCCGGCGTGCTGGATATGACCATCAATCAGGCGTGTGAATTTTTTGCCGCCATTCCCGGCGTTGAACGGAAATTGAGAACGCTGCGCGAAGTCGGACTCGGCTATTTGCGGCTCGGACAGTCCGCCACCACCCTTTCCGGCGGCGAAGCCCAGCGCATTAAACTCTCCGCCGAACTCAGTAAAAAAGCCACCGGACGGACACTTTACATTCTCGATGAGCCGACCACCGGCCTGCACTTCGCCGATGTGCACAAACTTATTCAGGTGCTCGAAAGTCTGCGTGACGGCGGCAACACGGTGCTTATTATCGAACATAATCTCGACGTCATTAAACGCGCCGACTGGATTATTGACCTCGGTCCCGAAGGCGGTGAACGCGGCGGAAAAATCATTGCCGCCGGTCCGCCGGAAAAAATCGCCGCCACACCGGCATCCTACACCGGAAAATATTTGAAAACGATTTTGCCAAAGATCTGAAAGTTAAATGTCGGAAAAGACATGAAAGGGATAAACAGGATCGACAGGATTTTCCGGGGCGGATTCCTATCTTGCAAATCCTGTCTAAATACTTTGTCTGCTTTCCGATCAATAAAATCAAATTTTCGGTGTTTTTGTTCCGGTGCTGGAATATCTTAAAAGCGTGAAAGAAAAATCATCCAGCGGCTTTTTTAAGGAGGTTTACCGGCTCGTTGCCAAAGTTCCGCGCGGACGTGTAGCGACCTACGGACAGATTGCTGCTCTGGCTGGACGTCCCACGGCTGCTCGTTATGTTGGTTTCGCGTTGAGCAGCTCGCCGGACGGACTTGAGCTGCCTTATCACCGCATCGTCAATCGCACCGGTAGACTCGCGCCCGATCCGGTTTTCGGCGATCAGTCCATCCAGCGAAAACTTCTGCGCCGGGAAGGAATTACCTTTCTGCCCGATGGACGGATTAATATGAAAAAACATCTGTGGAAATAATGCGGAACAGACATTCCTGCCTGCCCTTTTTACATGAGAATGAGCAGACATTCTTGTCTGCTCCGCGCGGTGCGACAAATATCAACCCGAAAACACTCTAGTTATATTGAAGCGGAGGTTTGTCGGCGGTTGAAATAATAAAATTTACGCCGGCACACAACGATTTGAGTTTTTTGGCCAATACAGGCAGATAGCCGCGCTCGGTTTCGGTATGTCCGCAGAGAATAATTCCGGCACCGGACTGTGTAACAGCCAGTGCATCGTGATGTTTCATTTCACCGGTAAGAAAAACATCAGCGGGAATGGCACAGATTGCATCCATTCCGGCGCCGGCACACAGTGCCACAGTACGGATTTTTTTATTCCCCGGTGCGGCGGTCTGCACCGTTTTAAGTTTTAGTTTCTGCTTTACGGTTTCAACCAGCATTGCAAAGGGCACCGGTGTTTTGAATTTGAGTACACGCGCAAGATTTACTGCTTCGATTTTGACATCATTAAACACGCCGGTCAGCCGGCCGGCCAGCCAGTCATTCACACCGCCGGCAACGGCGTCGAGCGCAGTGTGCGGTGAATAAACACCAATGCCGGCACGAATGATTTTCATTGCGGTGCGAGCCTGGGGATTAGACTGCTCAAGCCGGTTGAATCCACCGAAGAAAAGCGGATGATACGTAATAATAAAATCCGCTTTACGCTGAATCGCTTCAGCGGCGACGGCTTCTGTCAGATCAACCGTCAAGAGTACGGTTGAAATTTGTTTTGCCGGCACCGGTTCAATCAGCAATCCGGTATTGTCCCACTCCTCTGCCAGTTCCGGCGATGTGATCGTTTCGATGACGTGAATCAGTTCTTTGGTTTTCATAAGATGCAGTGCAGAATTTATTCTGACGAAAATTTAAAAATGGTTTGCGAGACATAGGGCCGTCCGGGGCGCAGAATAGAATCGGGAAACTGCGGCTGATTCGGTGAATCAGGATAGTGCTGTGTTTCCAGGCAAAAACCGGCGCGTTTGACAAACGGCCTGCCGCCCTTGCCTTTCAGCGTTCCGCCAAGAAAATTTCCGGTATAAAAAACCATTCCGGGTTCCGTCGTGAACACATCCAGCACACGTCCGCTTTTCGGATCGATTGCGCGCGCCGCAAAACTTAATTCACCGGCACCGGTTTTATTAAGACAGTACGTGTGATCGTAGCCGCCGGCAGAACGCAACTGCTCATCATCGGCATCAATCCGTTCGCCGATGACGCGCGGTGCACGAAAATCAAACGGCGTGCCTTCCACCGCGCGTTCTTCGCCGTACGGAATTGTTTGTTCATCAACCGGCAGAAATTTATCGGCGTTGATTGTTAACACCTGACGCATTGCGCTGCCGGAATCGTGACCGGCAAGATTGAAGTATGAATGGTTTGTAACAACAAACGGCGTCGCTCTGGTTGATTCAGCAGTATAGTCGATTTTTAATTCGCCGGAATCCGTCAGTGTATATATCACCGAGGCTTTTACTTCACCGGGGAATCCTTCTTCACCGTCCGGACTGAGGTACGTTAACTTCAGCGCATTTTCTGCTGTAAGAATTTCGGTGTTCCAAATGCGTTTATCAAATCCGCGCATACCGCCGTGCAATGTGTTTCCATGACTGTTTTGCGGCAGGTGGAATTTTACTCCGTCCAGTACAAACCCGCCGCCGGCAATCCGGCCGGCAACACGACCGGTGATTGAGCCGAAATGCGGAGATTCTTCCGTATACTCTTCAGCAGTATCATGACCTAACACCACATCGATAAATTTTCCGCGCCGGTCCGGCACTTTCAACGATTGAATAATGCCGCCGTAATTCAGAATGCGAATCTCCATTCCACTGCTGTTCGTCAGTACAAAAAGCTCAACATTTTCGCAGAAAATATTTTTCCCGAACGCCTCCTGGATTACCGCCATAACTTCCTCCGCTGAATTCAGGACAGAACATAAACAAAAAGAACAGCATAGCCGAATCAATTAATCGACTGTTTGAAATTCTGAGAATGATTTTTATCTGACTTCCCCGCCGGTAAATCCGGAATTTAAGATGGAACCTGAGAACTGGCTGAGACGCTGGGATTTATACCTGTTGTTCCGCCTAATCCGAACCGGAAAAATCCATGGGAGTACGATCAAATGCTTTACAAAAGACGGAATGAGGTTGAGCGACTGATCCGGCGGGTGAAATCCTGTCGCCGCGTATTCACCCGTTATGACAAACTGGATATTATGTTTTCGGGATTCATCGCATTCGCGTTCATTGCGGAACTCTTGCGCTTGTGTTAACACGACCTAGTCGAAGGTGTTTTTTTGACCCTAACAGGAGTAACATTTTTTCTGCTGTTGACATCCTTAACCAGCTGCATTGTTCGCTCTGTTGAGTCCCGGTCGCTTTACTCTCGAATCCTGGTGTTCCTGAAAATTTATCCCAAACACTGTTTCGGCGGGAATCCCCAGTGCCGTTTAAATGTTTTTGAAAAGTGAAATGCATCATAGAAACCAAGACGCTCGGCGGTGGTTTGCACATTGGAGCCATTTTCGAGCATGCTGCGGGCTTCTTCCATGCGCCGGTTTATAATATACTGCTGTGGGGTCTGTCCGAATTCAGTTTTAAAATGGTGTGCGATAAATGACGGCGATTTTCCGATGAGTTCGGCCAGCTGATCAATCATAATTTTTTCTGTCAGACGGGTTTCAATATACGTTTCGATCTCCTCAACCCACGGTTTGGTTTGGTAACGAATCAGTTCGCTGTCGATGATGGATTTGCTGACACATTTTAGAACGTGGCCGATATCCAGTGCTTTTTCGACGGCGAAAACCGGCAGTTTACGGTAGAGCTGTTTGAATGCCGGCGGCCAGCCGGTGTATGATTTTCTCTGTAAATCGCGGAGCTGCCCAAACACGATGGCGCCGAGATAAATATTACGACGGTCATAGAGCGGTATGATGCCTTCAATCAGTCCGCAGTGGCAGTGATAAATGTGCACATCGCGCAGCCGTTTGGCTTCTTTCAGATGTTCCCGGTCACATTCAATACAGCGTTGTGCGCGTTTTTTATTCCGCCGGAACGCGGTGCAGAACGGGGACATCGGCTTGACGTGAAAATATTCCAGCTCATGTTCCCGCATATCAAAAAATGTAATCCGGATATTAAACAGCCGGTGAAGCCGGCTCATAATCTGATCCATTTCTTTGGCGGCAATGGCGTACTGAAGCATAAGGCCCCTTTAAAAATCCGAAGCACGAAAAACCCAAGCACGAAAGAAATTTTTAATATTCAATTCTCATTCGCGCACATTCGCGTTCATTAGTGGTTAAAATCTTCGTTTCATTCGTTTTTTTTAATCCGTTTTAATCCGTGCTATCCGTGGTTTTATTTTTTGCGTTCTTATCTCCGGCTCAGCGTTTCATACATGTAATAATTTTTGTAGAATTATACATGAACGAATAGGTCTGTCCATTCCGGTATTTTGCTCTTTCCGGCATAATTTCTGCAACGAGGTGAGGAGGAGTTTATGTCGTATGCATCAACGCAGCAGTTAATTGAGCGCGCCTGCCGCGCCGGAATTGCAATTCCGGCGTTTAATATTCCGTATCTGCCGATGGTCGAACCGGTCGTGAATGCATTGAAAGACCGGAACAGTTTCGGGCTGGTTGTGGTTGCCCGGCTGGAGTGGAAAAAGTTTAAATCGCGCAGTCCGGAAGCGGTTGCGGAAGAATATAACAAATTCAGACAGACAAAGCACACGCGGCTTCATCTGGATCATGTTCCGGTGATCGACGAAGATAATCTGCGTGTCGATTATATGGAAATTATGACCCGCGCGCTGGCCGCCGGATATGAGTCCGTAATGATCGACGGCTCGCGGCTTCCGCTGCCGGAAAATATTGCATGCACGAAAGAGGTTGTTGAATTAGCACACACATACGGCGTGCCGGTTGAGGCGGAGCTCGGCGCGGTGATGGGGCATGAAGCGGGACCGCTGCCGCCGTATGAAGAACTGTTTACTTCCGGAAAAGGATTTACCGACCCAGACGAGGCGCGGCAGTTTGTCAAAGAAAGCGGTGCAGACTGGTTGTCGGTGGCCATCGGCAATATTCACGGCGCGATTTCCGCCGCCGCAAAAGGAAAGCAGAAAGTTGCCGCGCGGTTGAATATCGAGCACCTTGACCGGATTTATAAAGCCGCCGGCGTTCCGCTGGTTCTGCACGGTGGAACCGGAATTCGTAAAGAATACATCATGGAATCGCTCAAACACGGCATTGCAAAAATCAATGTGGCCACCGCGATCCGCCAGCCGTATGAGCGTGAACTGGAAAAAGGAGTTTCTGCCGCACAGGACGCTGTTTATGACGCGATGCTGACGGTGATTGATGATGATTTTGAAATTCAGAATTCTGCCGACATTTTAAAACCGGAGGAGTGATTATGAAAAACAAACAACTGACATTTGCATTATATTTCGGCAACCGCGGCTTTTTCCCTGAATCGCTGATTGCCGTCGCGCGCAACGAAATGGATGCCGTCGTTAAAAACCTGGGCTACGGCACACTGCTGATGGATGCCGCGCTGACGCGGTTCGGCGCGGTGGACGGTACGCCGGACGGATTGAAGTATGCGCAGTTTTTGAAAGAGAATCACGGGAAGTACGACGGCATAATTCTGTGTCTGCCGAATTTCGGCGATGAAAACGGTGCGATTGCCGCGCTCGAAGAGTGCGGTGTGCCGATTATGATTCAGGCCTATCCGGATGAATTTGACAAGATGAGTTTCGCGGAACGGCGCGATTCATTCTGCGGAAAATTTTCAATTATGGATGTTTTCTGCCAGTACGGACTGCCGTTCACAACGTTTCAACCGCATACAGTGGCACCGTCCACCGCAACATTCGAACAGCATGTGCATCAGTTTGCGGCAGTCTGCCGGATTGTAAACCGGATGAAAAAAATGATTGTCGGCGCGATCGGCGCGCGGACCACCGCGTTTAAAACGGTCCGCTTTGATGAACTCACATTGCAGCAGTATGGAATCACCACCGAAGCGCTTGATTTATCGGAAGTATTCATGCGAATCCGCGATGTGAAAACATCCGGTGAACCGTTTAAAGCAAAAACGGAACGGTTGAAAAATTACACTAACTGGAACGGTGTTCCGCCGGAAAAATTTGAAATGCTGGCAAAGCTCGGTGTGGTGATTGACGATATCATTGAAGAGTATCGTATGGACTGTATGGCGCTGCGCTGCTGGATTGAAATTGAAAAAGAGATCGGTGTGTCGCCCTGCGTTCTGCTCAGTGAACTGAACGATCGCGGTGTTGTATCGGCGTGTGAACTGGATGTGTGCAATGCGGTTCCGATGTTTGCGCTGAATCTTGCATCGCAAACGCCGGCGACCTGTCTGGACTGGAATAATAATTACGGCGACGATCCGGATAAATGCATTCTTTTCCACTGCGGCCCGGTTCCGCAAAGCATGATGACAGCAAAGGGTGATGTGATTGACCATCCAATGTTTGCAAAATCGTTCGGCGCCGGTTGCGGCTGGGGCTGCAATGTCGGACGAATCAAACCGTCCCCGTTCACGTACGCCAGCGCAAAAACAACTGGAGGAAAACTCTGGTGCTATCTCGGCGAGGGCGAGTTCACCGCCGATCCGATTCCCGAAGAATTTTTCGGCTGCGGCGGTGTGGCAAAAATTAATAACCTGCAGAATATTCTGGAATATATTGGGCATGCGGGCTATCGCCATCACGTCGGCGTCACCGCCGGAAATGTTGCGGTTCCAGTGCGTGAAGCGTTCACGCGCTATCTCGGTTACGAACTGAAAACATTATGAGTCTGCTGGGAATAGACCTCGGAACCACCGGCTGTAAAGCCGGTGTGTTTGCGCGGAACGGCGATTGCATTGCACAGGCATACCGTGAATACGATATGCTGCATCCGCAGCCGGGCTGGTCGGAGCTCGACAGCCGGCTGGTCTGGTCGAAAACCCGTGAAGTGATTGCTGAAGTTGCGGCGCCGGCAAAACATGATCCAATTACAGCGTTGTCCGTCAGCGCATTCGGTGAAGCATTTGTGCCGGTTTCAAAAAACCGCGAGCTGTTAGATAACAGCATTCTTTGCGTTGATGACCGTGGTGTGGAACACGTTAAGCGAATGGTGGCAGCGTTCGGCCGCGAAGCGTTGTACCGGATTAACCCGAATCTGCTCGGCCCGAACTATTCAATGCCGAAACTGCTCTGGCTGCGTGAAAACCGGCCGGAAATTTTTCAAAACGCCGATTATTTTTTACTGTGGTCAGATCTGACAGCATTTCTGCTCGGCTGCGATCCTGTCACCAATAACTCGCACGCCAACCGCACGCTGCTGTTTGATTTAAAGAAAAACGACTGGTCGGATGTACTGCTCAAATGGAGCGGTATTCCGCGTGAAAAACTCGGACGTGTTGTTTCCGGCGGCGACATCATCGGGACGGTGTCGGATGCAATGGCGGAAAAACTGGGATTGCCGAAAGGCGTTCAGGTTGTCGCCGGTGGGCACGATCAATGCTGCAACGCACTCGGCTGCGGCGCGGTATCCGCCGGCAAAGCAGTCTACGGGCTCGGTTCGTTCGACTGCATCACCCCGGTCTATTCAAAACCGTCCGGCACACTGGAAATGCTGCGTGAAAATCTGAATATTGAACATCATGTTCTTCCGGGATTGTATGTGTCGTTTCTGTACAATCAGTCCGGACTGCTGGTGAAATGGTTTCGCGATACATTTGCATCCGGTGCCGGTTCTTATGAACAGTTGGATTCGGAAATGCCGGTGCCACCGACCCGGTTGCTGGTTCTGCCGCATTTTGACACACCGCCGCATCATTCTCCGGACACCGCCGGTGTGATCGCCGGCTTGCGAACGGATACAAAACGCGGTGAAATTTTGAAAGCGATTATTGAGGGCGCCACATGTTATTTCGTCGAAGGGATTCAGTCGCTGCATACACTGGGCATAGATACCGCTGCATTCATTGCGTCCGGCGGCGGCGCGCGGTCTGATGCCGGACTGCAAATCCGCGCTGATATTTTCGGCATCCCGATCATCCGTCCGCGCATCACCGAAGCCGGACTGCTCGGTGCGGCGATACTTGCCGGAATTTCAACCGGTGTCTTTGCTTCCGCCGGCGAGGCGGTGGAACTGTTTGTGCATGAAGAACGCATGTTTGAACCGGATGCCGCGCGCCATGAATTTTACCGGCAGAAAGTTCAACTGTACCGGCAGCTTTATTCGGCAAACAGAGCGCTTTTAGGTGGATTGCAGGCTTTATGAAAACATTTCTCGGTGTTGGGTTCGGTCCGATTCAAACCGGTATTTTTCTTTCCGGCGCGTTTCGCGGCGGCTTTGACCGTTTAGTCATTGCGGATGTCGACGCCGCGCTGATTTCCGCCGTGCGTGAAAACGGCGGTGCAATTCAAATTAACACTGCTTCGAACACCGCCGTAACAACGGAAACAATTTCCGGAATTGAAATTTATAATCCGTCCATTCCGGCAGACCGCGAAAAATTAATCAGCGTCGCGGCAGATGCGGATGAAATTGCAACAGCGCTGCCGGGCGTTGCGTTTTTCAAAACTCTGGATTGGATGCGGGCGGGTTTTCAAATGCAGCCCGGCCGCCGGCGGTTTGTTTATACAGCAGAAAACCATAATCATGCGGCGGAAGAACTGGAGCAGATCACCGGAACATTTTCGGATACATTTTTTCTGAACACCGTGGTCGGAAAAATGAGTTGCGTTTTTCCGGCGGACGAATGCCGGCGCCGGAAAATTCCGGCGCTTACACCGCAGGCCGATCGCGGGCATCTGGTTGAGGAATTTAATAAAATTCTGATTCAATTCTGTCCCGGAATTGAACAGCGGAGCATTCAGGGCCTGATTGATAAGCCCGATCTGTTTCCATTTGAAGAAGCCAAACTTTACGGTCACAACGCGGTGCATTTCTGGATTGGGTTGCACGCCCAGCGCGCCGGAAACCAGTTCATGCACGAAGTTGCCGGCAATGCTGAAATTCTAATTCCGGCGCGGCGCGCATTCATTGAAGAATCCGGTGCGGCGTTATGCAGAAAATATTCCGGCGTGGATGAACTGTTTACGCCGGACGGGTTTTCAGCGTACGCCGATGATCTTCTCTCCCGCATGGTGAATCCGTCTCTGACGGACCGGGTTGACCGCGTCTGCCGCGATATGGAACGCAAACTGGGCTGGAATGACCGCGTGATCGGAACGATACGGCTTGTGTTAAATCAGGGGATTTCACCGGTGTTATTTGCTGAAGGCGCGGCTATCGCGGTGGAGGAACTTTTCGGCCGCGATGTGAACAAAATTCACGCCGGCGTTGAAACCATCTGGGAAAGCTGGAATGATGAGGCTGAAGCAGTGTGGCGCGAAATCCGTTTGCCGCTGGAAAGGATGTTAAAATGAAACCGTATGAAAAGACAGAAGCGGAGCTGTTTCCGTATATCGGAACAATGAAGCAGCTGGCCGGAATCAGAACATCGGTGCTGGATGACGGACGCGGGCGCGGCATCCGGATCGCCGAAGTGAACAATGGCAGCGGATTACGTTTTACAGTTCTGCTTGATCGCGGAATGGATATCGGTGAAGCGTCATACAACGGAATTCCGGTGGCGTATCAGTCGCCGGTCGGTGCCGTTCATCCGGCGTATTATAATGCGGACGGCGCAAACTGGCTGCGCAGTTTCGGTGGCGGACTTTTAACGGGCTGCGGTTTACAGAACGTCGGAACGCCAAGTAAAGGCGAGGGGCTGCACGGACGGCTTTCTAATATTCCGGCGGAAAACATTTCAATCCGGCAGGAATGGAAAAATGGACGGTATGAGCTGAGCGTTGCCGGTATTGTAAAAGAAGTCGGTTTTTTCGGTGAAAATCTTGAACTCCGCCGAACAATTTCAACGATGTTCGGTGATAATACAATTACAATTGCTGACGACGTTGTAAACTGCGGTGTCCGTCCGTCTCCGTTAATGCTGTTGTATCACATCAACGCCGGATTTCCGTTGCTCGATGAACATGCGGTTCTCGCAGGAAATGTAAAGTCAACCGTATCACGCACCGAAAATGCTGCCGCCGGTATCGGTGAATGGAATCGCTGTCAGCCGCCGGCAAAAGGATATGTTGAGCAGTGTTTTTTTCATGATGTTGAGCCTGATGCTGATGGAATGGCGCGAATGACACTGAAAAATCCGCGCACCGGAATTTCAATGACCGTGGCATACCGGAAAAACGAACTGCCGTATTTCACACAGTGGAAAATGATGGGACAGCAGGAATACGTTATGGGACTTGAACCGGCTAACTGTCATCCAGACGGACAGGTTGCGGAGCGGAAAAACAGGACGTTGAAAACAATTCTGCCGGGTAACAAAACGAGATTTACAGTGTTAATTAATTTTCGAACCATCCCAATGCTGAGTGAGCCGCTCCCAGTCTTCACCTGTGGGGCGATTCGCTAGGTCATGTTAACACAATTACATTTATCGAACTCTGGCGCAGAATACCCCCGTGGCTTGTCGCGGGGAGGTTCACTTGTGCCATCAGTGTGTTTCGTGGTTTCACTCATCCAGTTTTCGCGCCGGACGGGAGTTCATCCATTGGCGCATCTCTTTGTTAAGTGCTTTACACTTCCCGGTGTCAGCGCGAATTGTAGCAAATGTGCTGTAAAGTCCGAGAAATGCCTGCCGGAATGTATCGATCATTTCCATGCGCTCCTGAAAACGCCCGGCGGCGTCAATCGCTTCTGTTTTTGGCAGTTTCAATCCGCGAATAACAAATTGATCGGCGTCGAGCGTACAGGTCCAAAGTTCTTCGGCGCTGCGCGCGAGCGTGAGTTTGGCGCGCTTCAGTTTTTTACCGCTCAGCAGCGCGGCGCGTGTTTCGGCGCTGACCAGCGGTTCGCCCTTGCGGATGGCTGTTTCACCCTGCTCCTCCTGATCGAACAGCAGCGGCCCCTCAACCATCACGGAAAATTTTCCGGCGGTTGGCAGTTCAGCTCCGCCGGTTTGGGTTTCGGACATGAACCAGAGCCACATCAGAAATTCGCGTCCCGGCGCGGTGTCCGCCCACTGTTCGGCAGCGAAGCTCAAGCGCGTCCACTCTTCGGCGCGCAGTTTATTTTCATGCCATGCGGCTGATGCCGGTTCGACCGGAATCAGTTTTTCGCCGGTGGCGGAGCCGAAATTAATCAGAAATGCATCGAGTTGTTTTTCGGACAGCGCCGAAGCGTACAGCATTTTATTTTTCGGATCGTAACAGAAGTCGATGCCTTTTAATTGCGGCGGCATTTCCGGAAGCAGGCGTTCGATCACCTGCTGTTTAATTTCACGTTTTGTTTCACGATTGAGATAGTCGCGGTGTTCAGCCTGCATCCGGATCATCTCTTCGATGCGGCATTCAGCACGCAGCAGCGACGCCGGGATTTTGCGCTGCACCTGGCAGAGCGTTAAATGCAAATAACCGGAGTGCCATGCTGTGGTTGCGCTGATTTCCCGATCAAGCAAATGACGCGGTCCGACCCAGCCGTGGATTTCGGCGTCGAGAATATTGTCGATAGAACCGAGTGCGTATTCGGCAAATTGTTCGTGAATAGAATCTGCGAGCTGGCGCGGAACATAAAACATACGGAAACTAAGCGGGCCGTTTTCAAATGACATGGGGAAAATCCTTTTCGTTTTTTAATAAGCGTGGAACATGGAGTCTGGGGCATGGGGTAAACAGGAAAATCAAATCTCCCCGCTTCCCCCATCATGGCTTAACAGTAATCGCTGAAGTCCGGAACACCGGCGATGCTGCCTTCCCCGCTGGCGGGTGTATTTCCACAGCATACCGGAGCAGTCGCGCGGCATCCTGTTGTGCCGTATATTGTCAAGGTATAACCGGCACACAGCAGTGTGACCAAAACTGTCAGCAAGGTAATAATATTCATGCTTCTGTTATCTTTTTTCTACGGTGAAATAAAATTAAAAAGTCCGCTGCCGATTCTCTGTTTTGTCAAATTCAATTTCGGAAAGGAGAACTTCCGGCGTGTCAATCTGCATGAAGTTGGTGTGACAGCTGTAGATCTGTCCGCCACCCATGAAGACGATGAGATCCTGCAAACCGATTTTTTTCTCATCGAGCAGTTTTTGCAGAGAAACCTGCACGAGAGCATCCATCGTTGCCGGAACTTTTACGTATGTGGCATAAACGCCGTAGCTGAGCGACAGCCGGCGGATCGTGTGTGCGTCTTCCGATAAAGCGAGAATCGGTTTGCGTCCGCGATAGGCGGAACAGAGCCGTGCAGTTACGCCGGTCTTGGTGCTGGTGATGATGGCTTTCACCGGCAGGTACGCCGCGCACTCCACCGCTGATTTTGCAATGTGGTTGCGCGTGCGGTGATATTCGCCCTGATCAAACACCGGCAGCGAATCAACCAGCGTTTCTTTGGTTTTTTCCACCGCGACTGCAATCTCCGCCATCATGTGCACCGCTTCCAGCGGGAAGTTTCCAATCGCAGTTTCTCCACTAAGCATGACGGCATCAGTGCCGTCATAAATTGCATTTGCCACGTCACTCACTTCTGCACGCGTCGGCCGCGGATTTTCAATCATCGTATGCAGCATTTGCGTAGCGGTAATCACCGGTTTGCGCCGGCGGATACAGGTTTGAATCATCTCCTTCTGAACACCGGGAACTTCCGCTGCCGGAAGTTCAATGCCAAGGTCGCCGCGCGCGACCATTACGCCATACGCCACATCGAGAATGGATTCCAGATTTTTAACACCTTCATGGTTTTCAATTTTAGCGATGATCTGAATCGGACTGTTACGCAGATCAAGAATTGCCTGTACCGCTTCAACGTCATCGCGGTTACGGACAAAAGAGTGCGCAATAAAATCAATTTCGCCATTGTGTGTCGCCCAGTCAATAAACTGCGCATCGCGCTCCGTCAGCGCCGGCAGATACAGCTTCACGCCGGGGATATTCACGCTCTTTTTATTTTTTATTTCCCCGTCGTTTAGCACAGTGCATTGCAGCGTTGCTCCGTCAGAAGCACCTACACGCAATTCAAGCGCACCATCATCAACCAGAAGACAGCTGCCGGCCGGCACATGCTTAGCGAGTTCATCATAACTGACCTGAAATCCGCCGGGCGGCGTATGCGTTCCGCTGACTCCTATAACATCGCCGGTTGTCACTTGCAGCGTTTCGGGCATATTGCATGTGCGCACCTCCGGGCCTTTTGTATCGAGCAGGATACCGACACGATCTGAAACGCCGCGAATCGCCTGCACCATTTTTTCCGCCGCCGCAATGTCCATGTGCGCCGTATTCATGCGCACTACATTCATACCCGCTGCAATCATTTTTTCAATAAATTCCCGGTCGCAGCGATTGTTACTCAGCGTACAGATAATTTTCGTCTGCCGATTCTGCATACAGTTCCTTTCAAACTCCTGCGTTTCGCAAAACGATTAAAGTAAAACAAAACGTCACCGAAAGAGAAGAACACAGTTGTGCTTTCTTGTCACGGCACCGTTGCGGCCCTGCTGTCATAGATTAAAAAAACCCAGTCTCCGGCGTAACAGTCATCGATGGCAATAATTTCATAGCCGGATACCGCAGTAGTCTTTATCATATTTGTTTTCAAGGCAAACGCAACGGCGTCTCTGATGAGTTCGGTACAATAATAACGTTCACCGGATGTAAGATCGAATTGCGCATCAAACAGTTTGCCGAGATTTTTGACTGCAAATACGGCAATTTGCTCGCGATCGGATTTTGCGGCATCCGTCACCCGGTATATTGCCACATCATCATATGGATTGATGAAACTGTGCAGCGGTTCCTGATGGACAAATCCCGCACCGGTGCGATCGTCGGCGGACGCATGAATTACAAAAGCAGCATTCGTTTCAACCCGAATAATTCCGGCATGCGAAAACCGTTTTTCGCGCAGCGAGACATCCCGAAAATATCTGGACCACTGTCCAGTGCCGTTCCGGAACACCAGATCGCCCGATTCTACCGGCGGCAGCCGGTGATCGTTTCCTTTCTGTTCTGCACAGAAACAGCACGATCTGCCATAAAACAACAGAACAAAAAAGTACAATAACACCGGCGGCAGCGCAGGTACTACTGATCTTTTTGAATGGTGACTTTCCACTGGCTGTTTGTTTTTACAAGATGAAGCGCTTTTATTTCATTCGTCGCATTCCCTGACGATTTGTATCTGATAACCGCAAAGTCTCCATCGACGGTTTCATCGATAAAAATAAATTTAAAATCGGGGTTTATTTCAAGTTTGTCCATTTCGACCACTGCATCAATAAACTCACCTGTCTGTTCCGTTGCATATTTTTTTGCAACCGTAACGTTGCCTTTTGAGAGATTTTCAAGAAACACTTTTGCAGTAGTCTGGGGAGAATCTCCGCAACCGGCGGCGAACAATATCGCCATGGCAGCAAAACCTGATAACACCAGCTTCTTTATCATAAACCGGTTCCTTTCAAGGGTTGACTATTTCATGAATGCGTTAGATTTTTGACTATGAGCATGATTCAATATAAGTAAAGAAAAACAAAACGTCACCGCCAGCGACGAACACCGCAGAGCCTTCTCCCTTGCCGCCGGCGACGAATTCCAGAACAACGGCGTCATTTGAATTAAATCATTCAACTGCGCGCCGGAAAGCTCACGTTCATAAGAAATTTTCCGGCGCCCAACTTCAGCAAACGCCGGCGCGCATTTTTCCACCGCCTCATCCACTTTTTCATCAAAATCGCCGGAATTCTGTTCCAGCAGTGCGCGCACCTCCGTTAAATGATCTTTTCCCGGCACACCGAGAATCAACACACCGCCCGGCTTCAAAATCCGCGCAAACTCTGGTGGATTACGCGGAGCCAGCACACTTAAAATCACATCCGCTGTCGAATCCGGCGTCGGAATTTCACGCATTACATTCGCCACGGTCCACTGCGCTCTTTTGTATCGTTTCGCCGCCGCGCGAATCGCATCTTTCGAAATATCCAGCCCGCAAAAAACTCCGGCGCGGCTTTCACTCAATCCGCCGCAAAATCCACCTTCGCCGCAGCCGCAATCCATAATGCACTCTGCACCTGTCGGAATTATATCTGCAATCACAGCTTTCAGCGGATCAAAAAAGCCGGTATCGAAAAACCGTCGACGCGCTGCAATCATCGCTGCATCATCGCCGGGGTTTTTAGAGCGGCGCTGATGGCTCAATAGCAAATTCAAATAACCCTCTTTTGCAAAATCAAATGAATGGCCGTTTTTGCATCGCACTGAATTTCTTTCCGGCGAAAATTCTTCGCGACAAACAGGGCAGCAAAAACATTGTCGATTTTTATTCGTGTCCATCCGTGGGTTCTCAATCCTGATTATCCTGTCAAAAATTAATTCTGTGTTTTCGGTGTATTCCGTGGTTTATTTTTCTCCACCTTTGATCCACGTAAAATACTTTTCGATCCAAATTTTCTACGCACTTCATCCACTGCCGCACTCAGTTTTTCGCGGCGTTTATTCGATTTTTTTTCTTCCGCTTCAAACAACTCAAGCTGCGGCGTTTCATCCGGTCCCTGCAAGCCGGTCACACAAAAACCAATCAGCCGCACTGCACTGTGCACACCTTCCTTATGTAAAAGCTCCAGCGCCGTTTCGCGCAGCGTAACATCGTCGCGTGCCGGCGGATCAAGCCGGCGCTGGCGTGTAATCGTCGAAAAATCTGACCACCGCAGTTTGATCTGCGCAGTGGTTGCATAAAAATTGGCACGCCGCAACCGTGCGCCCACCTGATCTGCTAAATCCAGCAGCGCCGCTTCCACTGCTTGCGGATTGCGCTCATCCTCACCGAATGTCATCTCATTCGAAATGCTCTTTTCCTCGCTCTCAACCACCACTGCGCGGTCGTCTATTCCGAACGCCAGCCGCCGGAAGGACGCCGCTGCACTTGCACCGATCCAGGCCGCCAGTTTTTCCGGCGGTGCTTTTTGCAGATCGCCGAATGTGCGGATGTGATGCTGCTCCAGTATTGCCTGCGTCTTCTTACCGGCGCCCCACATCCGCTTGATCGGCAGCGGCGCGAGAAATTCCGGAATCAGCTTTTCAGAAAACGGTACCATGGTGAATCCGTCAGGTTTATTCAAATCACTCGCAATTTTTGCCAGAAACATATTCGGTGCCACACCGACTGAACAGGTCAGCTTTGTTTCCTCAAAAACCGCCGCCTTAATTTTGCCGGCAATCGCCGGGCCGTCGCCGAACAGATAGCGCGCGCCGGTCACATCCAGAAATGCTTCGTCAATCGACACCGGTTCAATCTCCGGCGTAAACCGCGCAAGGATTTCCATCACCTTGTGCGACATCTCGCGGTAGCGTTTGCCGTTCGGCGGCAGAAAAACCGCCTGCGGACAAAGCCGGTACGCTGTGCGCGACGGCATCGCCGAATAAATTCCGTATTTACGCGCCTCATACGAACACGTCGCAACCACGCCGCGTTTATCCGGCGGCGCGCCAACCACCACCGGCTTGCCGCGCAGCTCCGGTCGATCCAGCACTTCCACTGCCGCAAAAAATGCGTCCATGTCAATATGCAGAATCGTGCGCTGTCCGGTTTTAATCATCGCCGGAAATATAAACCACGGAATACACCGAAAACACGGAATAAATTATTTTTAACCGCAGATGACGCAGATATAAACGGATTTTACGAAAAGGAAGCGAAGCGTTTTTTGACAGGATTAACAGGATTTACGAAATAAAATAAAAAACCCTGTTGATCCTGTTAATCCCGTCTAAACTATTTTTCTTTTCATCCGTTTATATCTGCGTAATCCGTGGTTAAACCTTCGTCGTGAATTCATCACTTTCAGAACTGCGGTCGCCGGCGGGATCGCCGCATGGCGGACAGCTGAGCGGCAATGGAAAAAATCGTGTGGCGTTGACTCTGCAATTTTGTGATTTTTACGCATTTTTGCAGCTATAATTTTCCGGGGGAAAAATAAATGGCGCAGACGAGTATTGTTTTACGTCCGGTTTATTTATTGCGGTTTAAAGAAACGGACAATACGGCCGGGAGGGAAACCGTAAACTTTTTTAAATATTTTTGAAAAGTAATAGGTATCGTAAAATCCGGTGCGTTCAGCGGCTTCTTTGACAGAAAGCCGTTCATTTTGAATCAGTAGAAATGCTTTTTGGCGCATTCGAGCTGCTGCAGTGTGACTGGACTGATTCCGGCCTCGGTTATGCGCTGTCTGTGCCGGAGAATTTTCTGGAGGCACAGATAAATATTTTTCTATTCGTTTCGCCGGCGGCTTTTGTTAAAACCTCTACAACCGGAGAAATTTTATGAGCATCAAGGTCGTCATTCAAGGCGCAGCAGGCCGTATGGGAAAAACATTGATCCGATGCATTCTGGAAGAAAAAGTCAGCGGACTGCAACTCGCCGGCGCTGTGGATTTATGGGATGCGCCTGACATCGGTACAGATGCCGGACTGGCCGCCGGAGCCAGAAAAGCCGGCGTTCTGTTGACCACTGATCTCGCCGCCGTTGCGCCGGATGCTGATGTGATTATTGATTTCACCTCGCATTTTGGCACCGCCGGAAACGCGGAACGCATTGCCGCATGGAATACCGCGTGGGTGATCGGAACCACCGGACTCGCCGACGAAGAAACTGCCGAAATACAAAAAGCCGCCAAAAACGTTCCGGTGGTCATGGCAGGCAATATGAGTCTTGGTGTTAATCTGCTGTGCAAGCTGATTGAAGAAGCAGCAAAAGCGCTCTACGCCAAAGGCTATGATATTGAAATTATCGAGCGGCATCACAACCAGAAAAAAGATGCACCGAGCGGCACCGCACTGATGCTCGGTCGCGCCGCCGCTGCCGGCGCCGGACTGGATTTAAAAACATCCGGGATGAACGGACGCAGCGGAATGCCCGGCGCGCGTAAAAAAGAGGAGATCGGTTTTCACGCCGTACGCGGCGGCGACATCGTTGGCGATCACACTGTGCTGCTCGCCGGCACCGGCGAAATGCTCGAATTTTCACACCGCGCCACCAGCCGCGAAACCTTTGCCATCGGCGCACTCAATGCCGCCGTCTGGCTCGTCAAGCAGAAGCCCGGACTCTACAGCATGAACGATGTGCTCGGATTATAATTGAAAGAGTACGTTATGAATCAAAAAGATATACGCTGGAAACAACGGTTTGAAAATTTTGAAAACTCGTTTCTGCTGTTAAAACAGGGACTTGAAATTGAAATGCCGTCGATCTTCGAGCGCGCCGGGATTATTCAGTTTTTCGAAATGACATTCGAACTGTCATGGAAAGTCCTGAAAGATTACCTCGAAAGTCTGGGCGTTATTGCAAAAGCACCGCGCGATGTTGTTAAAGAAGCGTTTCGTTATGAAATCATTACCGATGGCGATGCATGGATGGATATGCTCAGCGACCGGAATCTGACAGTTCATACATATGACGAACTGAAAGCAAAAGAAGTTGAGTCAAAAATCAAAATCGTATTTTTTCCGGCGATAAATCACCTTTATCTTCTGTTGAAAGAAAAAGCGAGATGAGCTCATTGTTTGGATTAACCGAAAAACAGCTGAATTTAATCAAAGAAGCGCTGAGCCGTTTTAACGATGTAGATGACATTGTCGTGTTCGGTTCAAGAGCAATGGGAAATTATAAAAACGGATCGGACGTTGATCTCGCTGTAAAAGGAAAAAACGTAACGACCGACACCATCAGCAAACTCAGTGCAACACTTAACGAAGAATTACCGCTGCCCTATTTTTTCGATGTCGTTCATTACGACACATTGAATAACAAAAATTTTGTTCGCCACATTGATGAACATGGCGTTCCTTTAGAATACAAAATATGCAATTTAATCTGATTGACGGTGCGATTCTGCTGCTCTACCTCGCCGCGATGGTGTGGATTGGATTCCGTTTCGCCGGACAACAAAAAACACCGGAAGATTTTTTTCTCGCCGGACGCAAAATGCCGTGGCTCGCGGTGGCGATGAGCATGTATGCCTCGCTGACGAGCGCGGTGACGTATATGGGACTGCCCGGCATCGCGTACACCAGTAATGTCACACTGATCGCTGTTTGCATTGCAAGCCCCCTGCTCGCGCCGGTATTAATTTTTGTTTTCTATCCGGTTTACCGGAAACTGAACATCACCACTTCGTATGAATACATCGGCATCCGGTTTGGCGCACCGGCGCGGCGAACGGCGGCAATGCTGTTTCTGTTTGCACGGCTTGGCTGGATGGCCACCGTAATTTATGCACCGGCGATGGCGCTTTCGGTAGCAACCGGACTGCCGCTGCTGTTCAGCATTTTAATCATGGGGCTCCTCGCCACGCTCTACACGGTACTCGGCGGACTCGCGGCAGTGTTGTGGACAGACGTTGTGCAATTTATCATGCTCATTGGCGGCGCAATGCTCGCTGCCGGATTTTTAATTCACTTTGTACCTGCCGGCGCATCTGGAATTATTAAATTCGCCGCCGAAAACAACCGGCTGCAGCTCGACGGCTCCATCAGTCTGTTCCGTATGACGCTCACCGGCGTGTCCATTTCATTCTTCTTTCAAATGATGCAGGACTACGGCACCGATCAGGTCACGGTACAACGCCTGCTCTCAACCAAAACCAGAACCGGTATCGCCAAAGCCATTCTGTTTAACGCCGGCACTGATTTTCTCGTCATCGGGCTGCTGCTGTTTATTGGACTCGGACTCTTTGCATACTATCAGCAGAATCCCGGCGCACTGCCGCCGGACATTTACGGCGACCGGATTTTCCCGTACTTCATCGCACACGGGCTGCCGGCGGGATTATCCGGACTGTTAATCGCCGCAGTTTTTGCCGCCGCAATGTCAAGCATGGATTCCGGTATCAACTCCATGGCCACAGTGATCGTAAATGATTTTATTTTCCCGCTGGCCGGAAAAATTGACGACGGCCGTGCTGTAAAACTCGCGCGCATCATCACCGCCCTGCTCGGACTGCTTGCCACCGGACTGTCCGTTGTGCTTTTTCACGGCGCTGAAATTGAAGGGATCATTGAAACATTTGCCACGTTTATGGGACTTTTTAACGCGCCGGTGCTGGCGCTGTTTCTGCTTGGATTGTTAACCCGGCGCGGCTCATTTACCGCCTGGATTCCGGCGGCCCTGCTGGCCATTGGTTTGACCGCATGGCTGAGAACCACCGCTGTTTCATGGATCTGGTATTTTCCGTCCGGCTTTGCCGTCAGCTTTTTCGCCGGTTTATTTTTTTCGCAATTTGTAAAAATAAACAATAAGAGAACCGGACAAGACCTTATATCTGAATAAATACCGGCACCATACTTCTGTTATGCATTATTCTGCTGCTGTTCATCGCCTTCAACCGCTTCATCCACGTCTTCGGCCGCAGTCAGCAGGAGTTCCTGTGCAATCTTGAGATCTTCAACACCGGCAATAAACATGAGCGTGTCGTAGGCCTCAATGCGGGTGCTGCCTTTGGGTACAATGAATTCGTTGCCGCGCCGGATAAGCAGAATCAGTGCACCGGCCGGCAGTCCAAGGTCCATAATCTGTTTGCCGCAGGCACAGGAATCCGGCGGAATATCAATTTCACGCGTTTCACTTTTTACACCGGCGCGCCGTTCAAATTCGAGCGGATAGTCGGGACGGTTGACAAGCGGTTTATCGACGTTCAGCCACCGCGCCACCACCATGAGAGTTTTGCCCTGCAGCAGTACGGACGCGATGACAATAAAAAATACGATGTTAAAAATTTCGGTGGAATTTTCGTAGCCGGCAGTAAAGGGAAAGGTTGCGAGCACAATCGGCACCGATCCGCGCAATCCGGTCCACGCGGTAAGCGTGCATTCCGGCAGAGTGAATTTTGATTTCCAGAGTCCGATGTACACAGCGGCCGGACGCGCAACAAACATCAGCGCAACGGCGATCAGCAAACCGTCTTTAGCAACAGTGCCGAGCAGTTGCGACGGAACAACAAGCATTCCGAGGGTGACGAACAAAATGATCTGCATCAGCCAGCCGAGGCCGTCGTGAAATTTTTTGAGGTAGTGTTTGAAGAGAAAATCTTTGTTGCCGAGAACAATTCCGCAAGTGTAAACAGCGAGGAATCCATTACCGAACAGCATGTCGGTCAATGAGTAAGTGATCAGCACAAGGCTCATGCTGAGCACCGGATAAAGCCCCTCATATTCCAGCCGGGTACGGTTAAAAATCCAGGCAGCGGCACGGCCAAAAAAGTAGCCCAATACAACGCCTAGCGCCATCCGGACAACCACTGAGCCAAGCAGCTCGTACCAGGTTGCACCATTGACGCCGAGCAGACTGAGTACGGAGGTGGTTAACAGCACCGCCATCGGGTCGTTGCTGCCGGATTCCAGCTCGAGCAGCGGTTTCAGGCTGCCTTTCAAGCTGACACCGCGTGAACGCATGATGGAGAACACTGCCGCCGCATCGGTTGAAGAAACAATCGCGCCGATAAGCATACCTTCGAACAGATCGCCGAGAATCCACCACGCGAACAAACCGGTGATTGCGGCGGTGAGAATTACGCCGCCGGTAGCCAGAGTCAGTCCCGGGCGCAGGATCGGTTTAATCAACGTCCAGCTCGTGTCAAGACCGCCGGAAAACAGAATGTAGGCCAAGGCAAAAATACCAATGAAATTGGCCGCCGCCGGATTATCAAATGTGATCCGCCCGATACCTTCACTGCCGGCGAGCATTCCGACCGCAAGGAACATCAGCAGCATCGGTACACCGAACCGGTCGGAAATTTTATTCGCCAGCACGCTGATGAAAAACAGGATTCCGATGGCAAAAACAATAATTGAAGAGGAAGAAACTATATCCATGATAAAGTACAGTTTGTGAATTCCGGCGGCGGCTGTCAATGAATACGTAACGGCTGATGCGTAAAAGTATAAATTATGTCTGATTTGCTTGCATATTACAGTTTTTTCTCTTTGCGCCGGAGAATATTGTATTTATACTCTGCGGTCATGAAAGCCATGGACGTCAATCTCCGGAATGAAACTGTGCGCTGGCAGGAAAAACTGTTTAAGCGTTCCGTGCGCCGGAAGTTGCGGCTCACGCACCTGAAAGAGCTGCTTGGCACGACGTCTAATCAAAACTGTCTGGAAATTACCTCCGGCGACGGCGTGATCAGCTCGCAACTGCGTGAAAGCGGCGGAACGTGGCGTACGCTGGCGGTGAGTGATTGCGCCGCTGCATCCGTCGATTATTTTATTGAAGGCAACACCGGCGTACTGAACGGCATTGCAATTGATGTGCCGGAGCATACTTTTGATGTAGTGGTGATTGTTGATGCACTCGAGTATATTCGCGACGACCACGGGCTGATTAAAGAGTGTCACCGTGTTTTAAAACCGGACGGACGTCTCGTTCTCACCGCCGCGCGCCGGCCGCTGCTCTTCTCGCTCAGTGCTGTTTTTCGCGCACTTTTCCGGCTTTCATGGAAAGCCCGCGGCCTGGAGCGCGCCGGATATTCCCCGCAGGAATTTTTTGATGTTCTCAAAGACGGTTTCGACGTTCCCGACACCGGTACCTATACGACCGGCAGCATCGAAATCCCCGGCATCATTTTTGAATCCTGCGCCAATAAGCTGGCGGGGCGGCCGTATAGCATGCCGCCGCCGAACGCCGGAAATGAAGAGTTTTATATCTATACCCGCCTGTACAGCATCGCTACGTTTATTTATCCGCTCATGTGGGTTGCGCTGAAAATCAACGCAGCCGTACAATTTCTGCCCGGCAACAACATCATCGCTAAAACCAAACGGCGCGTCTGGCGTCTCCGCAAGCAACCCGTTTTAATCGACGGCCGTTCTATTGCTGAAGCCGCCATCAACACGAAAATCGGTACCGCCGCACCTTTTTAACGTCACACCGGTGTTTTATTTTTTCTCGCGATGGTCAGGGGTGGTCGCCAGTTTCGGCGCAACCTGTTCGAGTATTCGTTTAAATTCGTCAGTATCGCGAATGGGACCGAACTCTTCGCTTCTCAGCAGTTCACGGGCGGGACCGCTGTCGATTAATAAAATTCCGGCGCGCAGAGTCTCAATGGCCTTGTCTTTCTGGCCGGTTTGCGCATAGGCCTTAGCAAGCAGGAAATGGAGCGGTGCGATATCTTTGAGCTCCTGTACCAGCACGGCCAGCAAAACAGACGCTTCACGCCACTTGCCGGTTTTGGCAAGAAAAAAGGCGTAGGTTTGCATCGTATCGATATCATTCGGCTGCATGTCAATGTATTTTTCAAAATGCTGAATTGCTTTATCGTTCTGTTCAAGCGCACGGTACAGCACAGCCAGATTGCGGTGGGCAAGCAGATTTTCGGGTTGAAGTTCATGGGCGCGCAGTAAATATTGTTCTGCTTTTTTATACTCTTTCAGCGCGATGTAGGTGGCGCCAATATTGTTGAGCGAATCAAAGTTTTCACCCTCTTTCAGCGCTTTTTCAAGATGCACCGCCGCAGTGGTGTAGTTTCCTTTTTGCAGATAGAGCATACCCATCGTTGGATGGATTCCTGTCATAGACGGAAAAATTTCAAGCGCTTTGTCGAGGTGTTCGAGTGCGCGGTCAACCGCATTCACCGTTAACGCCTGCTGTCCGAGAATAATTTGATACGCCGCGGCCTTCACCCACGGTGCAGACAGCGGTTTAGCACCGGGCGTCGGTTCCATTTCGGCGTCATGAGTGCCCAGCACCCACGCATCGTCTGCCGGCAGCGAATAGAGTGGAACAAATTCACGCTCACGGGTGCGGCTGAAATCGTCAAGGGTATATTCACTCATCATTTCACGAATAATAATAAAAATGAGCGCCACCGTGAGCAGAATAACGGCGATTCCGAACACCGTGGTCATTATGCGGCTGCGGCGCAGATCACGCATGTGGTCTTCAATCAGTTCACGGGCAACCTGCGGCGTAAAATCCTGTTCAAAATCTTTAGAATAATTCTGATAGATATCGCGGAGTTCGTCTTTTCGTTTTTGCATCGGCCGCTCCTCGGATGAATCGCAGGTTTCATTGGGGTGGATGACGGGATTCGAACCCGCGACATTCAGAACCACAATCTGACGCTCTAACCAACTGAGCTACACCCACCGTCGGAAAACGCTATAAGATAGCGAAAATATGACTGAAATCAACCCGTTAATTAAATGAATACGATTTACGAATTGACTCATAAAAAAAGACACCGAAGCACGGGTCGCAGAGGGGGGCGGATTGTTTCGTTGACTCATAAGGATGACACCCTGTTGCTGGAGGGATGGAAACGATGAGTCTGGAGTCAAGAGCGCAGTATCTGCGGGTTCAATGCCGCAGATATAAAACGGC
>JBBADV010000025.1 GCA_041656295.1 Kiritimatiellales bacterium
TGGAAGAACTGAAAAAACAGGCCGGGAAAACCGCCGCTTGACAAACCATAACGAAAGAACTACCCCATGCCCGTCAACGATCAAAAATCAGCACCCCTTCGGTGTCTTTTTTATATGAGGCAATACGCCGCGCGAATTGACTGGTAGATTGTAAAAGCAAGTGTCCGGTTGGAGTCGGAAATGTTCCATGCCGGAATGAACCTTTCTTCATTCGACAAAACAAAGGAAAGGAACACCGGCATGGAACAGGTAGAACATACCGCACCTCACCCGCGGAAGGGAACGCATTTGACGTACGAAGAGCGCATTCAGATTGAGGTGTTGCACCGGAGGGGAGAACCGGCCGTCCGGATTGCCGCGCTGCTCGGACGTGCGGAGCGTACCATCCGGCGGGAGCGTCAGCGCGGCTGGCTGACCTATCGTACCGGACGCGATTCCGCCGAAAAGCGCTATAACGAGGCGCGCGGGGTCAGACGGTATATGAACAGCGGCGTAAACGATCGAATCCGGCACAGATCAACCCGTAGTTGGCGGCGTTTCTAAAGGAGCAGATTGTGGTCAAACGGTGTTCTCCAGCGGTGTGATTCGTGTACTCAATGAAATCGAACGGCAAATGAGGGTTGAGACATTCCACAGTATTTTTCCCCGAACAACGGCAGTGAACGGCTTGATTATGCCGGAATGGAGCACTCGTTTAAAAGCGGGAAGCGGACGCATCTGTATTACGCCCATCCGTACAGTGTGTGGAAACACGGAAGTAATGAACATGCGAATCGATTCATCCGGCGGTTTATTCCGAAAGAGAAAAAGTTAGGACGAATCAGCAGAAACATGCTCCAGGAGATCGAAACCTGGATCAATACCTATCCACGAAAACTATTGAATTTTAAAACAGCGGAAGAACGGTTCACTCGGGAAATGGCGGCATGAATCAAAAAGCTTCAACCGGACACTTGCTTTTACAATCTACCCCCTGCACAGAAAAGTTAAAAAAAGCAGATTGGTTTTTGACAAGTGTCCTGCTCTCCCGTACTTTATGCGCTTTCCTTTAAGGGCCGGTAGCTCAGTTGGTAGAGCATGTGACTTTTAATCACAGGGTCCCGGGTTCGAGTCCCGGCCGGCTCACTCAGAATAGACGAATTTCCCCGCTAAATGAGCCCGGTGCCTGAAGATCAGTATCCGGCAGTCCGATGCTGCAGATATAAAAAAGCAGGAAGAGAGCTCCGCTTTATTTATTTTTGCCGGTTTTTTTTATCAACAAAAATAATGACGGGCCGATACGTTTTGGCTTCAGTTTCGTCCATCTGCGCATAGGCGATAATCACCACTTTATCACCGGGATGCCCAAGCCGGGCGGCAGGGCCGTTTAACTCAATAATACCGGAACCGCGTTCGCCGGAAATGGCGTACGTGATCAAGCGATTACCGTTATTCTGATTCACCACATGCACCTGTTCACCCGGCAGGATTCCGGCAGCATCCAGCAAATCCTGATCCACCGCAATACTGCCTTCATAATCCAGCTCGGCGCCGGTCAGTGTTGCCATGTGAATCTTCGATTTCAGCATTATTAAAACCATTTTCTTCACCGTTAGCGATTACAGTCCTGTGCAAAATTCTTCGATATTTTAATCAGCGATTTTCTGCTTCTATTTTATTCGGGCGATGGATAGTAGCATTGAGCAGTTAAATAGCGACTAAAAATGAAAGTAAAAATGTCGCGCGAAGGATGGCGGAGAGAGAGGGATTCGAACCCTCGTTACCCCTTTCAGAGTAAACACGCTTTCCAAGCGTGCGCGTTCAACCACTCCGCCACCTCTCCGGTTAAATTGAGCGTACGAAGTTAACAGATTCTACCTGCGAAATCAACCGGCAGCTGTATTTTTCTTACCATTGCTGCTATGAGGGTAGATGTAAAAGCAAGTGTCCGGTTGGAGCTTTGTGGTTCATGCGGTGATTTTCTGATTGAACCGTTCTTCGGCTGTTTTAAAATTCAAGATCTTCCGGGGACAGGTGTTAATCCATGTTTCAATTTCGTGAAGCATTTTTCAGCTGAGTCGTCCGGTTTCCTGCCTTTCGGAATAAACCGCCGGATGAACCGGTTTGTGTTCTCGTTTCCACGCACTGTACGGTTACATATACGTTGAATCGGATCGGTACCGGTGCTTGCGCATCCTCTTCTCCCACAGCGATTCATGACCCGGGCTGAGGACCCTGCCGAGATCGATCAAGTTGTAAACCTTCTTCATACACCCGCATACGGTTCATCTTCCATCCGGCATGCGGCTCCCGCCGGAGAATAACGCTTAAGTGCAAATGTTATCAGGCGACACCGTTTATTGAAACGGAACTGTTTATTTTTTTTAACCAACATGTTATTCGTAAATCCATGAACGACGATTATGAGCTGATTGACAGCGGCGACGGGCGCAAACTCGAACGCTTTGGCGATGTAAAACTTGTGCGACCCGCCGGACAGGCAGTGTGGCATCCGGCGCTGCCGGAAAAAATCTGGAACGATGCCGCCGCCGGTTTTGATCGCGACGCCGGCAACCGCTGGCATAACCGCCACAACCTGCCCGATCAGTGGAACATCAGCGTCTCCGGAATTACATTTAACCTTTCATCCACCGATTTCGGTCATCTCGGAATTTTTCCGGAACAGCGCGTCATGTGGAACTGGATTCGAGAAGCGGTGCGTGAACGCAAAGAAAAAACCGGTACGGTCAGCGTATTAAATCTATTTGCCTATTCCGGCGGTTCAACGCTCGCCGCGGCACAAGGCGGCGCCGAAGTCTGCCACCTCGATGCCTCCAAAGGAATGGTTGAATGGGCGCGCGAAAATGCGGCACTGAACAACCTGCAGGATGTATCGATCCGCTGGATTGTCGATGATGCCGCCGGATTTCTCCGGCGCGAGTTAAAACGCAACCGCCATTACGATGCCATCATTCTCGACCCGCCGTCATTCGGGCGCGGAAAAAAGGGAGAAGTGTTTAAAATTCAGGAACACCTGCCGGTACTGCTCGACCTCTGCCGCGATCTGCTCTCAGAAAACCCGCTCTTTTTACTGTTAAGCTGTCATACACCGGAATATTCCCCAATGACTCTGCAAAACCTGTTAGCACAATGGCTAAAAAACTCCGGCGGCAAAACCGACTGCGGCGAGATGCTCCTCACCGGCAGCGCCGGTGTTATGCCTCTGCCCAGCGGCGCGTTTGCGCGATGGATTGCGTAAGTTGAACTTCATTGTGCTGGCGCCGGCGGTGCCGGCGGCGGAGCCGTTCCGTGGAACTGCCTTTTTTGCAAATTCAATTTCAATGGCAAGTGCATGCAGTTGCCGGTCGATCGGATAGATGCAGAGGTTCAACAATGCAAGCGCGCCGGTTGCCGCAACTTCGGGGGCAGCGGACAAATGTGGAGGAGAAACTCTTCTGTGCCCGCCCGCGCTTGTTGGGCAAAAGTCTGTGTTCGTCCATGTTTTTCATAGGTTCTTCCCGTTGCCAGAATTTTTACCCTGCCGTATGCTCACACCATGAATTTTAATGTTCTTTATCACGACAACCATCTGCTGGCAGTGAATAAACCGGCTGGGCTGCTGACACAGCCGAGCGGAACGGAGCGTACCAGCCTGGAAGACTGCGCAAAGGCATATATCAGGGAAGTCAACAATAAATCCGGCAATGTGTTTCTGCATGCAGTGCACCGTCTTGACCGGGTGGTCAGCGGAGTGGTTTTATTTGCCTGTACCGGCAAAGCGCTGTCGCGGCTGAATGCCGATATGCGTGCGCGCCGGTTTAAAAAACTTTACCATGCCGTTGTGTCCGGCACGCCGCCGGAAGCTGCCGGTTCGCTGTTCCATTATTTACTGCATGGCGATTTTAAAGCGGAAGTTGTCGGAGAAAATCATCCCGGTGCGCGCGAATGCAGGCTGGAGTATCGCGTATTACAAACCGGCGGTGGAATTTCACTGCTCGAAATTCAACTGCACACCGGGCGCTATCATCAGATCCGTGCACAACTGGCGGCCGCCGGCTGCCCGGTTCTCGCCGACGGAAAATACGGTTCGCCGGACAAACGTTCCGGCGGAACAATTGCACTGCATCACAGGCAGCTCACGGTGATTCATCCGGTGAGTAAAGAAAGTATCGTCATCGACGCACCCTATCCGCTACACTTCCCGGCAGTAAAAAATTAAATAAATAGAATTTATGAAATCAGTTTTTAATATTCCCAACTCCATATTCGCACCGGCCCTGCGCTTTGCCGGATATATTTTTATCGTACTTGCTGTCGTCGGACTCATCACGCTCGACGCCTATAACACAAACGTTAAACCGTTCTCCGAAGCCTCGTGGACCGAGATGTCGCAACTGACCGTTCTTTTTTTCTGTGCGGCAATCTGCCTGTTTATGTCATATAAATATTTTTTCCGCCGGTCGGCATTTCTGCTGGCCGCTTTTTTCGCAGCTTCGTTTATTCGTGAAATGGACGGCTTTCTTGATCAATGGCTTGGACACGGAAGCTGGGTATATTTTGTCGCGCCGCTTGTGATCGCCGCACTCTGGTTCACCTGGCGCCATCGAAGTGAGTTTTTCAACGAACTCAAACTGTTTCTGCCATCCGTCGCCGGCGGGTTTTTTAGCTGCGGATTTTTAACCACTTATATTTTCTCACGTTTCTTCGGCCGCAAATTTTTATGGCGGAGCCTGATGGGCGAAGAGTATCTGCGCAGTGTTAAAATGGCGGCGGAAGAGAGTGTTGAACTGCTCGGCTATGCCTTTCTGCTCTTCGCTGTAATCGAGCTGTGCGTGCTCGCAAAAAACATCACCGTACGACGCGCCGGAAATTAATGTCATCGCCGGCGACATGTTCATCGGAAACAAACCGGTAGAAAATCCGCATAGCGCTTTATCAGCTGACTCGACACCGTCTGAAAAATCGATTCTAAAGTTTTTTTGCCGTGATTTTTTAATTCATCCAGATGCGTCGATAACGCAAGCGGCGTTAATACATATACAAACGCTGTCCCATGTAGATTCCGGCAAACCCGTTAGCCACAGCAGATATGAAGCGAAGGAGTTATGGTGAAGAGTTAACTATGGAATATGCATATATATAATCCTGGGGATTTGTTGTATGATCAATGAGTGCGTAGATTCCTTACAAGTCATTCTTTCATATAGAAAAATCAAATTTTAATGCCAATATTTATTTACAGATAAACTCTGTAAAAAATCTTTAAGAAAACAGGTGCAATAAATCTGAAGAAGAGATACACTCAACAAGTTAATATAAAAAAATATAGTGAGAGAAAACATTACATCAAAGGTAAAAGCATTTCAAAACAGATTTTAAAATACCTTTGTACTCATCGGTATTTAAAAGCAAGTAAGTCCAGCGGATTGCTTATTATGAATTTTACTTTTTATCAAATAGTTATATGAGCTGGTTTTTTCATGTAATTGAAAAGAAAAGCTGGTTAAGGAAATCGGATTTCTAATACCAGTGAACTTGACGAGAAGGAGGTGTGTTGTGGCAACAAACCCTATAGGTAAAGGTACAAAGACTATCGGCATAAACATGCCGCAGGGAATGGCTGAAGAGCTGGAAAAGCGTGCTCACTCGATGCATATTTCGAAAAGCAAATACTGTAAAATCATTCTTGATCAGTGGCTGGCATCCGGAAAGAAATTGACGCTGGCTGAAAAAGCCAGATAGTTAACGGTAAATAAATCCGGTTATTCAAAAATTAAAATTTAGCATCGTTGAAGTTTTTATTTATAAAATACGGCGTATGATGGAAGAGCGTCTTAGAAATGAAAAAAGCACCGGTCATCTTTTTCTTTCAGATAGTTACAACAAAAGGAAAATAATGACACGCGGCGCTCCATACCATACTCAGGGCATTACGGGGTTCAAATTTCAAACGGCGGAGTTTTTAGTGTAACGGCCGGAACAGACACGCTTGAGTCTGGCCGGAACGTTCCGCTGAATTTACGGTCTCTTTACCGGTTAAAAACCGATTTTTCGTGCCGGTGCGACGGGTGATCTGCCATGATTGCATCCGCTCCGGTTTTTCGTACTCCGTCCGTGCCGATGCCAGTTTCCCTTTACCTGCTTTTCTGGAAATCTGAAGGACACATGCCGGTGGATTTCTGCAGTACTTTACTCAGATGCGTAGCGGATTGATAACCGACATCGAGTGCGATTTCGGCGACGGTCTGATTCCCCGCTGCAAGCTCTTTTTTTATCCGCTCCAGCCGCAGTTCACGGATATGATCGGCGACGGAACGCCCCAGACTGCGGTAAAACCAGCGGTCGAGTGTGCGACGTGTAATCATCAGGTGCTGCGCCAGTTCTTCGGCATTCATCCGCAGACCTTTCGGTGTTTTTAAAATCTGCAGCGCAGCGGTGACCTGCGGATCTTCGAGCATCTGAACATCGCTTGAGCCGCGCACAGCAATTTGTTTCGGTTTGATAATTGTTTTGTGCGGTACCGGTTTTTTGCTTCGCATCAGCCGGTCGAGCAGTTTACAAGCGGCGATGCCGACTTCCATTTCCGGCAGTTCAATGCTGCTCAGCGCCGGAACGCAGTCGATGCAGATGTTGACCATATTGTCGCAACCGAGTACTGCAATTTCACTTGGGATATGCCGTCCCAGTTTTTCAGCCATTTGAATAAACAGTCTGCCGCCCGGGTCAGAATCTGAAAATACTCCGACGCAGTTCGGCCAGGAGAGAATGGTGTACCGGAATTTCTTACCGTTGAGTTCTTTCCGGGAAAACAGGTTTTCTTCCGGCAGAGTAAAGCCCTGCCGGTGCAGTTCATCGGTGAATCCCTGGCGCCGGTATTTGGCAAATTCCTGTGCGGAACAAATCATGCTGAATGTTTTTGCGCCGCAGGAGATCAGATGTCTGGCCGCCAGCACGCCGATTTCATAATTATCAAATGTGCACAGCGGCCAGTCGGCGATCGACAGCGCCTGAGAAATATTTATAATCGGACAGTCCATTTTTTTGGCAGCTGCCTGCATTTCCGGCGTGGAAATTTTTAAAATTGCGCCGTCAAATTTTGTGCGGGGAAATTTTCCGTAAATTCCCAGGATTACCGGAATCAGCGAAACCTCGCGCCAGCCGGTGCGTCCGGCATAATCCAGCACCGCCGGCAGCAGCTGTTCCACTTCCTGCGGCGGTAAACATAATGCAATGTGCTTTTCCATGCAGATGATAAGCTTCATGGAAATTTCGCCGGTGTCAAGAGGTGTTGTCTAAAAAAGAGCGGTCATGCTGTCCGGTTTTTCCGGCTGGACTTTTCCGGCGGCTGTGTAACATGTGAAAAATAAAATTCGGAAAATATAAAATTTTAGAACCGGTGCAGTCACAGAGGAAGTAAAGATGCAATTATCCATTATATCATTTTTCTTTGCAGTCAGCCTGTACGGATATGCGGATACCGGCGTACCAATCAAAGTCGCCGTTGCCGGAAGTTCCGCCTGTGAGTCGTATTATTCCGGTTCGCCGGAACTGATCTGGGGCTGGGGCGAAGTGATCGGCAATTATTTTAAACCCGGTGTGGCCGTGTTGAACCATGCAAAAAGCGGACGCAGTACAACAAGTTTTGTGGCGGAAGGGCTCTGGAAAAACCTGCTGGCGGATAAGCCGGATTATATTCTGATGACGCTGGGGGCGAACGACACCACCAATAAACCCGGCTATACTGATCCAAAAACAACGTTTCGCGATAATCTCCGGCGTTATGCAGCGGATGCCGATGCCGCCGGCGCGCGCATTATTTTTGTAACCCTCAACACGGCAATGAATTTTAACGCCGGTAAAACCGGAGCGGTGTTTCATAAATCCGGCAAAGCCATCCGCCGGGAGCGGATTGAACATTCGCTGGCGATTCGTGAAGTGGCGGCGGAGTTAAACAAACCCTGCCTTGAACTTTGGGATAACCAGGTGCGCGAATGGGAAGAACTGGGTGAAGAGAGAGCCGCCGGATTGTATAGAATTACCAGCCAGGGAACTATCGATCCCAGCCACACCAATAAAGAGGGCGCAGAACGTATTGCGCGAATTATCATGCGCGAACTGGCAGCCAGTGAATCGCCGCTGGCGGCGTATGTTGATTTGAATGCTGTTGAGGCCGACGCCGGCAAAGCAGCCGGGCGGTAAGCCGGGTTAAGCAGTACACTGCACGGCTATGTTTTACCGGAGAGATTCATGTCTAAAAAAGTATAGTATTTATGACCTATTTTTACATTGGTACTTTTTTTACAGAGGCTCATAGTCAAGTGATTCATAATTAAATACGAAGGAAGTTATTGATGAGCAAACATCCGGTCAGCCAAGATTTTGCAGACGTTGTAAAGCCGAAGTTTCCGCTGAACATTTTCCTTTGGTTGCGGCATACATTCATCATCTCTCCGTTTCAGACCTTCTCCGATCTGTTCATCCGCGTTGCAAAATATACGCCGCTGAACTGCCGGATCAAAGCGGCGCTGCTAAAAATGCGCGGCATGAAAATCGGGAAGCTGCCGGTAATTTATGAGCGCGTCTGCGTCGGTCTGCCGTCCAATGTTCAAATCGGTGATTATGTGAATCTGTCACGCGGCGTGCTGCTGGGACCGGGAGCAAAAACACATGAATCGATCGTCATCGGCAATGAAGTGATGATTGGCTACGACGCGAAGCTGCTGGGCAGCGATCATCTGATCCCTGAAGATATCAGCGAACCGATGCGCTGGTCGGGACACACCGATACCGGCGGAATTGTTGTAGAAGATAACGTCTGGATCTGCGCCAACGTAGTCATCACTGCCGGCTGCCGGATCGGAACCGGATCGGTCGTTGCAGCGGGTGCGGTGGTAACCAAAGATGTTGAGCCGTATACAATCGTCGGCGGGATTCCGGCGAAAGTGATCCGGCGGCGGATAAACCAAGCCGGGGTATCATCATGAAAAAAATTAATTTTGCAGTAATCGGATGCGGCATGCTGGCGCGCAGTCAGCACATTCCAAACATTGCGAAATCTGAAAAAACGATATTGCACACCTGTTGCGATCTGTCCGATGAAGCGCTGGCGGAATGCCGCAATAAATTCGGCGTGCTGCACGTCAGCAACGACTATAAAACGGTTATTCACGATCCGGATGTGGATGCGATTTGCATTGCGACTACCGAAAAAATGCGGCTGCCGCTGATTCGCGAAGCCGCCGCCGCCGGCAAGCCGGTTTATTGTGAAAAACCGGTGGCGCGCACGCTCGAGGAGATGTTTGAGATTCAGGCCGTTGTAAAACAATCCGGCATTCCGTTTTGCGTTGGACACAACCGGCGCAGCAGCCCGGCGATGCAGGATGCACACTGGATTTTCCGCAGCCACATGGAAAACCCGCAGCCCTGCCGGTGGCGGTTTGACCGCGAGGGCGCCGACCGTCCGCCGCGCGCGGACGACGGCACTGCCGCCATGTCCGTGCGGATTAACGACGACTGGTACAGCTGGAAATCCTGGGTGTTTGATAAAGAGCAGGCGCCGCACGGCCCGATGCTGTTTGAAATGACGCACTTCACCGATCTGTGCAACTGGTTTCTGGCCGCCGAACCGGTAGAAGTGATGGCGATGGAACAGGGCATGCTCAATCACGGCATTATCATCCGCTATAAAACCGGAGAAATTGCCACACTGCTGATGGGCGCCAACGGAACGTTCGGCTATCCGAAAGAGCTGTATGAAATGTTCGGCAACGGCGCAGCAGTCGTGGTTGACCACATGCTGGAAGTCCGTACCGCCGGAATTACGAATGCGCCGGCGCGTATCATTTATCCGATGCTGAACGATCATCATCCGGACATCGGCCAAGAAGGCGGACTGTTCGGCTGGCTGGAGAAAAAAGCGGCGGCGTGTGAGGATGTGATAAAAACCGGCGATCCGATGGCACAGTTTACGGCCGAGCCGGACAAGGGACACGCGCATGCCATCGACCGGTTTGTGGAGCAGATTCACGGTTGCGGGCCGGTGGTGTGCGGCATTGATGACACCGTCCGGGCAACGCTGGTGGCCTTCGCCGCCATCCGTTCTGCACATGAAAACCGGACGGTAAAACTTTCAGAGTTTCATCCCTGATGATAATTGCGGGACACGGTTGCCTGCGGCTTTGCGTGAAAAAATTCTGCACGCAGAGCCGTAAAGAAAAAGAGATTTTAACCGCGCAGGACACCAAGGACAATTTATCGTAGATAAAAATGGAAGGTAGCAACAGTGTTTATTGAAAAAGGTATGAGAGCTGGAACCCGGGATCTGCAAGCAGCCGGTTCGCCAGTACGATTAATTTGCGCGCCACTGCGATGAGCACTATTTTTTCTTTTTCCGCTGGCAATGAGCCGTTCGTAAAACTCCTTCAGGATCGGATTACTCCGCCGTGCACTCATGGCACACATGTAGAGTGCACGCCGCACTTCCGCGCGGCCGCCATGGATATGGCGCTGGCCGCGGAACTTTCCGCTGTCACGATTGTGCGGCGCTAATCCGGCCGGTGCTGTTTGTCAAAGAACGCTATTATGAGTCGGCGGTGAAAACCGGCCACCGCACAAAATTCTGGGAAAGCATCAAAGAATCGTGTTTATGCGGTCCGCTCTGGGGCGTGATCGGCATTACATTTTTCCTGATTCTCGGCAGCGGCATCAGCAATACACTGGGACAGTATGCCAGCATCTATCTGCTTTACGGCGGTGATCTGAGTTCGGCCTCCGTGCTCAACGGCGTGCGCTCCACCGGTGTGATGCTGGTTGGCATTCTCGGCATTCCGCTCTGGACATGGCTGAGTGAACGGCTGGATAAAAAATTTCTCGTCGGAATTATGCTTTCCTGCACGGTGATCGGACATTTGCTGAATATTTTCTGCTTGCGCCCGGATATGCCCTGGCTGTGGCTGGTGTCATCAATTTTTGAATCCGGTGCGGCCGGTGCAGTCTGGCTGTTCCTGCCGTCGATGAAAGGCGATGTTGCCGATTACGACGAGGTATATACGCATACCCGCCGGGAAGGTTCACTGAATGCGTTTCATTCCTGGTTTGCCAAACTGGCGGTTACTCTCGGCGCCGGACTGGGCGGATTTGTTCTGCAGTCCAGCGGATTTAACGCACTGCTCGGAGAACAGACGCCGGACGTGCTGTTCCGGATGAAATGGATTTATATTCTGCTGCCGATTGTATTATGGAGCAGTACGCTCCTGTTCATCTGGCTCTATCCACTCACCCGTGACCGGATGAAAGACATCAGAACTGCACTGGAAGCCCGGCGCGGAACGGTTTAGATCATTTTTTGTTAATTTGACGCATATTTTTGCTGGGACGGCCCCTTTTCCGATTGAAAAGATGGAGGGTCGCCGGCCTCGGCGACCGCGGACGGCGAGGCCGCCGTCCCTCCAAAATCACATTTTTACAGGTTCTTTTTCACCGGCGATCGCCTCGGCATTGAAATGATAAATTAAAAGCCACCGCTCAAAAATTATCGCTGTCCATATTTCCGGATGCACGCCTGATAATGTTCGATATTTTCAATCGGTGTTTTTCCGGCCATGCCGGAACTCTGAAAAAAATATCCCGGTTCATCTTTTATAACCGCCACCGTTTCCTGAACCATCCGTTCAATCTGTTCCGGCGTGCCGTGGCTGACCACCGCCGGCTTCATTCCGCCAACGATGATTTTTCCGGAAAAACTTTTTACAACTGAAGTTAAATCCGTTTGTCCGTCCACCGCAATTCCGTCAAAGCCGGTGGCGGCAATATCAGGCAGTAATGCGGTGACATTGCCGTCGCAGACAAACACGGTTTTCTTTCCGGCGGTGCGAATTATCGAGCTGACTTCACTGTAACGGTCATAAATGAATGTTCTGTACCATTCCGGCGGAAACATCGGGCCGTTCGCGCTGCACAAATCATCATGACAGCCAATCAATGGCAAATTATCCACTGCAGCAATAGCAGAAAGGTCACGTTTTGAAAGTTCCCAGAACTGATCGAGAATTTCTTTAAACCGTTCCGCATCGGTCATCGCCGCCAGCATAAAATTTTCCCAGCCGAAAATTTCCACCGGCCACATAAACAACGTGTGATAATACCAGCCGATCAGCAGGCAGTCGTCGCCCAGCAATTCCTGTTTTTCTCTATAATAATTTCGGAAAAACTCAATCCGCTCATCGAGCGTTGCGGAATCGTGTTCAAGCGGATTGAACTCCAGGACATCTTCCGGTGAATCGAACATATATTTTTTCATCGCCAGCGTGGGCGCAATGCCCCAGAACGATCCTGAACAGCTCATGCCCAGATTGTCATACATCGACCGGTACGGCTTGGCGGTCTTTTTTTGATACGCTTTCAGATACGCTGCGGTATCTTCATTTTCTATAAAATCAACCTCATTATAATACCGCACCAGTGGAAAGTTCCATTCTGCAATACCGCCGGCAATACAATGCGTCATGTCAATATCGCAGACTTTCAGCAGATCGATGGTGGTCCGTTCTGTATCTTCCCAAATATCATACGATGCAATTTTTTTCGCCAGTAAAACATTATCCGGAAAATCCCATTGCGGAATCCGGTCACTCATCACCTCGTTAATTGCATTCAGCGCGCGTTCTCTACTCATTTTTTCCTTACCTGATTTTCCGGGAATATAATTCGACGGAATTTTTTTGCCAGCTTATTGAACGGGTGCGGCAGGTTTTTTCTTTTGCCAATGATTGCAATATTGTTATCTGCCGCAAGAAGCTGATTTAAGGAGGCTGATAATGAACCTGTTTCATTTGATAATTGTGTCTTTTCTGTTTTTGTCTCTCCCCGATTCCGGTTGCGCCGGAAATGAGTCGCCGCACTCATTCGCGGCTCAGGTTGAAAAACTGCGCGGACTGGATGCGGATTCCACTCAGAAGCTGAATGCATTAATTAATAAGGCGGCGCTGCTGGCGCAGGAACCGGTCTGGGCGCGGTCGGGTGATATTGAGGAAATGACCGGCGGCCCGAAAGTTAAGAACGGTGTGAATGTAAAGTTCTATGATTTGAGCTCAAAATATTACACTGTTGTCGACCGGATCGGTGAAGAGTGCGCGGTGATGTACGGACTGGCGTGCAATGACATCGGCATTTCGGATTTTATTTTAAATGAACTTCCTTATATGGCGGCGGCGTACCGCCTGTCACCGGCGCCGGAATTAAAAAGCCGCATAACCAATCAACTGCGTGAACTTACGGAATGGATTCCTTTTCAGCGGCAGGGCTGGATTCTGCCGCATCTGCCTGCCGGTCATCCCTGGCTTTCGACAAATGTAAATGACGGTATTTATCTGGCCACCGCCAACCTGATTCAGGCGATTGTTCTTTCACTGGATATTCTGCCGGCAGATTTTTTTGCCGGCGATGAGGTTCTCCGGACGGATCTGCTTAACCGCATTCGCACAGAGGTTGAATTAACACATCACGACTGGGTGAATGCGATTCCGGATTTTGTGCAAAAGCCGTTATATCAATCAAACAAATGGATCGTGCCGCTGTCCGGAATGATGATCGGCGCGGCATATCTCGGCGATATGCAGGCTGTTTACGAATACGGTGTGGAACAGCTGCTGCCGTCGATTGATACCATCGGTGCTGACGGATCAATGAGCGAAGGATTCGGCTACGGACTTTCCCGCTCAACCTCTTCACTGCTGCTGTGCAAACGGATGATGGAAATGAACGGTGACAACCGGTTTTCCAATTCCGGCAATCTGATCAATATTGCCAAATGGGCGGTGCTGGGATTTCAGCCGGGGGGAAATGTGGTGAATGCGTTCGACTGGTACAGCGGACAGCGCCTTTACGGCATCACGTCGGTGCATGAAACCATAACGCAGCTGGCGGCAATTACGTCGGATGACATTTATTTCTGGATTCTGAAAAATATGTACACCGATCCAAGTCCGACACTGTTCGGTATGCTGTCGCTCTCCGGAATTTCAACCGCCGCGGCGGCGATGCGAGTGATTATCATGACCATCTGGACCGCGGTCATTTGAATCTGATTTTTAACGGGAAGCCGGTGTTAATTGAAGCCGGAACGCCGGGCTATTCCGATCCGGTGTACAAAAGTTATTATCGATCCGTTGCGGGACACAATGTTTTGCAGGTTGGTGATAATGTAAATATCGGCAAGGGTATTGCCACGCTGACGCATACAAATATCACGGAAACTTCCGGTGAGGTTACCATGCGTACCGGACTTGCCGCCGGGATGGCGTATTATCCGGTGGAGTGGTCGCGCAATGTTTCGTGGCAGTGCAGTTCTGCCAACCGCGTCGCGGTGCAGGACGGTGTAAAATTGGAGAGTTTGCAGAATGTAACGTTTCGCTGGCACCTTGCAACCGAAGTGGAGCCGGAGATTCGCACAGAAAACGGTGCGATTAAAATTCATGTCCCGGCGGGAGAAATGAAACTCGGCGCGGAACTTTATACGTCACCGGAAATCAATCTGCAGATATCGGCATCCACCGAAATCTCCATCAACTCCGTGCCAGCGTTCGACCACACCTTAAAATACCGGATTCCCCGGCATCAGCACCGTGTCATTGAAATCACAACGAAACGCGCCGTAAAAGAGTTTTCAATGGAAACGGTGATCAGCGATTAACTACAGGTTTTTGCATGACAGGCGTAGAAAGAATCCACCGCATTCTCGAGCGGAAACCGGTTGACCGGATCGGTTTGTTTGAACACTTCTGGGATGATACACGCAGAAAGTGGGAGGCGGAAAGACATCTGAAACCGGGTGAAAGTTATGACGATCATTTCGGGTTTGATCTGTCGATTATATACTGCCTCAATGAAATCGCGGATCTTAATTTTGAAAAACAGATTATCGAGGAAACGGTAGAAACGCTGCTTTACCGCGACGGGAACGGAGCCGTACTGCGCACACATAAACAGCATACATCGACACCGGAGCACGTTGATTTTTCCGTTAAAAACCGTGCTGACTGGGAAGAAAAATCAAACCGCTGTTAACTCCCGACCGCCGCCGGATTGATTTTGACGCCTACCGTTCTGCGAAAGCGGCGTGTGCAGAAAAACAGCGTTATTTCAACTGGGTGGGACGCATGCCGTTTGAATTGATGCATCCGGTCTGCGGACACGAATATATGCTGATGGGCATGGCGCTGGATCCTGACTGGGTGAAAGACATGGTAAACACCTATGTCGAACTGGTCATCAACCTGCTGGAAATTCTGTTTGCGGAAGAAGGCAATCCGGACGGGTTATGGTTTTATGAAGATCTCGGGTTTAAAGAACGCCCGTTTATGTCGCCGCAAATGTACCGTGAAATTATTCAGCCCGGACATAAACGGCTGTTTGATTTCGCACACGGACGCAATCTGAAATGTATTGTTCACTCCTGCGGTATGGTTGAACCGTTAATTCCGGCGCTGATTGAGGCCGGCATGGACTGCCTGCAGGCGATGGAAGTGAAAGCCGGCATGAATCCGGCAAAATTGAAAAAACAGTTCGGCGGTCAGATTGCGTTTTGCGGCGGCATGGATATCCGGAATCTGGCGGCGAATGATCTGCCGGCGATTAACGCCTGTTTAGAATCGCTGCTGCCGGTGATGATGGACGGCAGCGGTTATATTCTGCACTCCGACCATTCCATTCCCGATCAGGTTGAATATGAAACGTACCGTTATTTTATCAGCTGCGGTCTGGAAATCGGCAGGTATAAATAGTTTTTTGAATCCATATTGCAGCGGGCTGATACTCGGCATGTGAACATCGGCGCAAGCACTGGAAATGACAATTGAATATTATGACAGTTCCGCGAGTCTTTTGAGTTCTCAAACATTATCCAGCAGTACATCCGGGATAACGTTCGGTTACACCGGATCTGTATTGAACGGGTACACAAACCCGCCGGTTGTTTTGCTCACACCGGTGTGAAATTCTATTGCCATGAAAACTTCATTATTACTCCATCGTCGTTTGTTCGCCGCTCTGTCGGTTTCTGCGGCCGCTGTCGCAGGTTCTCTGCAGGCTGAAACATCTGTGATTACTGATCCGCCGCTGCTCGCCGGCAGAAAAGCCATGAACAGTGGACAGCGTGTGCTGATTCCGGCGAAAGGTGCCGTGTCCAGAATTGCACTCGAGCGGATTCCCGGTTTTGCCGGTATCCCCGATTATCCGTTTGCCGGCAACGGTCAGGCCAATGATGCATGCATCTTTCACTTCACATCCAGCGAAACACCGGATATTCAACTGAAATTTCTACGCAGCGGAGTGCGCGCACCGGTAAATGTTTCCAATGCGGCATTTTCAACCTCCCGCCCGAATTCACTGCGTACATCCGCCGCCCGCATGAACACCGCCTTTGGATTGCGGATTGACTTTGGAACCTATGACTCAAAAACAACCGCATTCACCGCCGGAAAAAGTGTCCGCGCCGCAGCCCTGACGGTTTGTATGGGACCGTCAACACCGCAGATCACAGTAACCGTGAAATTTTATGATCCGTCCGGAAAAATGCTGAGCGAGCAGAAAATCACCAATGCGGCAGAAGGTAACAGCTATGGTCTGGCTGCTTATGATGCGGATGCAGATAAAACAACCATTGCATACATCGACTATTCATACGCATCCAGTTCTGCCAATCCGGTAGTTTGCCTTGATGATCTGTCGTTTGCCCCGGCCGGAGGTGCGCAGTGAGTTGTATTCTCCTCCGCTCCTCGTGGCAGAGCATAAACATCGGCGACATCGGACACACGCCGGGTATGCTGTCGATTCTTGAAACGTATCTGCCGGAAGTTGATGTGATTCTCTGGCCGTGTCACATTGATAACGGCGTTGGTCCGATGCTGAAAAAAGCATTCCCACGGTTGAAAATTGCCGACGGAAAAATCGGCGACGACGGCCGCCCGGATACACCGGAGTTGCAGCAGGCATTTGAAGATGCCGACTTTTTCCTGCACAGTTCCGCGCCTGCAGTTGTTGCAGAACCGGAAATGAAAATGTGGTCTTTACTGACCGGTAGGCCGTACGGCGTTTACGGTGTAACAGTGGAGGAAATTTCACCGGAACTGCGCCGGCTTCTCTCCGGGGCAGAGTTTATTTTCTGCCGCGATACCGCTTCGCTGAAAAATATTCAGGAAGCCGGCGTGTCATCACCGTGTATGGAGTTCGGCCCCGATGCAACCTTTGCAATTACACTGCGCGACGATAAGAAAGCCGACAACTTCCTTGCGGCGCACGGGTTGAAAGAAAAAGAATTTATCTGCGCGATTCCGCGCCTGCGGTACACTCCGTATTATAAAATTCATCAGACACCGCCGACCGAAGAGGATTTGCGGCGCGAACGTATTAGCGAACAGCACCGGCAGCGTGACATGTCCGTTTTGCGTGATACGCTGATTTCATTTATTCGGCAGACAGCGGTAAAAGTGCTGGCCTGTCCTGAAATGATCTACGAAATGGAACTGGCGAAAGAAGAGCTGATTGATCCAATGCCGGAAGATGTGAAGCCTTACATGGTCTGGCGTGAGCATTACTGGACACCGGATGAAGCTGCCAGCGTCTACGCCAGAGCTCGTGCGCTGATCAGTATGGAAATGCATTCGCCGATTATTGCGTTGAAACAGGGCACACCGTCAATTTATCTCCGTCTGCCGTCCGACACAATTAAAGGGCAGATGTGGCGCGATATCGGACTGCCGGAATGGATCTTTGAAGTGGAAGAGACGGAATCACCGGAAATTGCGGCGGCACTCATTACGCTGAATGCCGATTATTCCGGAACACTTCGCAAATCCGAAAAAGCACTGGATTATGTTCAGCTTCGGCAGAAAGAAACAGCGGCGGTTATTTCAAAAGTATTAAACAATCGTCATTGCTGCGCTTAGAGCGTATTAAGAAAAATTATAGCCACAAGAAACACAAAAATACACAAAAGTGTAATGTATCGCAGGCATCTTTGCCTGCCTTGGGAAATCCGCAGATAACGCAGATGAACGCAGATGTTTAAACCACGGGATACACAACACACACCGAAGTTTTGCAGAAAGCATCAGGCATTCAGGGATTAGCAGAGAGGCAGAGCAGTAGACGCGGCGCCCTCGCCGCGTTCCGTGTTCAGGGGTTTCAGTTTACAGTTGAGAGTTGAAAAGTTCTCAGTGCGCTCTGCGGTTTATCAATCATTCGGCCCATAATTATTTTGCGATTTTTGCACGTTTTTGCGGCTATACATTAATTTAAAATGCTCTAGCGCGGCTGTCAGTTTCCGGATTGAGGAAAGGATTCGCCCGGCACCCAGTCTCCTTGAATTGAAATCTGTTGCGGAAATTCCGGCAGGCCGATCTGGTTGTTTTGCAGCAGCGAAAGAAGCAGTGATACTGCGGCGCGCCCGACGCGGTCGGTCTGCGGATTGACTCCGGCGATTCCCGGTTCCTTTCGATACACTAAATTAATTACCCGGCAGTCACCGGGAATGGAAATATCCGATTCTTTCAGCCAGTCGTATTCACGGGTTCCGGCAATAAGGATAACTTCCGGTGTGTATTTTTTAATCCATTCCAAAAATTCTTCTGTCGAAAAATCCGGTTTCGTATTTGTAATAAACGGAATGCGGTTTTTGACCGGAATGTTGCGCTGATGATGTAGAAACCGCGACGACATACTGAAATTAGTTTGATCGTCCCGCAGGTTTTGCACCGCAAATCCGATTTTTTTAATATATTCCTGCTGGATGACGCGGAACGCGACATCCATATTATGGATATAATCTGAAACAACCTGATGAATCGGATCTTTTTCACCGAATCCGGCATGTACTGCCGCAAAGCGGGAAAGGTCAAGAATCGAACGCAGCCGGTCCAGAGTGCCGCCGGAAAAAATCAGCAGTCCGTGGATTCCGCGCGTCAGTAAAATTCTGGAAAGTCCCGGCATCGGATTGTCCAGATCGATAACAAATTCATCAATCTTTAGACCGGACGCATCCGCTTCCTGCCTGATTCCTTCAAAAAGCTGCACATAAAACCGATCGCTTTTTTCCAGCGAGGTCGAACTGCGTTTTGCAAGATTCAGCAGCGCAATGGTTTCCGTGCGTACCGCGCTTTTGCACCGAAGCTGCGTCATTAACGCTCCGACCAGCGGGTTGGGGCGGTAGCCCATTTCTTTAGCAATTCGCAGAATTTTTTCCCGCGTTTCCGCCGGAATTCCCGGATGATTTCGCATGGCCATGGAAACCGTCGATTTTGCATATCCGCAGCGGTCTGCAATATTTTGTAGAGTAAACCTGTTTTCCATTACCGATCCTCCCTGCCAACAGTAGAGCAGTTTGTACGGGTCCATTCGAGAAAATCCGGACTCCCCTTTTCAACCGGCAGAACAAGAATGCATGGGCATTCATAAGGATGAAGCTCACAGATGCGGGCGGTGAGTTTTTCAGTATTGCCGCCGGCGGTTTTTATGATCATTACGGTTTCTGTTTCGCGGCGGACGCTCTCCTCCTGCCGGTAAACGGAAGTGATGCCTGGAAAAATATTGGCGCAGGCCGCGAGCCGTTCAGCAATAATTATTCCGGCAATTTTCTCTGCGTCTTCACGTGATGGCGTTGTGATGTAAATAAGCATGGCTTTCATGAAAGCTTCATCGGCTGTTATTATACCACCGTGTCTCGCCGGAAAGGATGGCTTCCGCTTCTTTCGGCCCCCAGCTGCCGGATTCGTAAATCGCCGGTTTTATATTTCCGGCGCGGCGCCGGATTTCGTCGATCACCGCCCACCCAGCGGCGGCTTCATCGGAACGCGTGAAAAGCGTTGCATCGCCGCGCATGGCGTCGAGCAGCAGGCGTTCGTAAGCTTCCGGCAGGGCTTTGTCCCAGCGTCCGGCGTAGGAAAAATCCATATTGATGTTTTCAACGATCATCTGCATAGCCGGTCGTTTTGCCGAAACCTGCAGAAAAATTCCTTCGTCAGGCTGGATGCTGAAAATGAGCGTGTTCGGTTTGGCAGCCGTCAGATCACATACATCACCCTCGCACGCAACGTGCTGAAAGAGCGCCAGCGGCGGCATTTTAAACTGAACCAGAATTTGAGTAGTTTTTCCGGCGAGCCGTTTTCCGGTGCGCAGATAGATTGGCACGCCCGCCCAGCGCCAGTTGTTAATCTCCATCCGCAGCGCGACAAAAGTTTCGGTGTCCGATTCCGGAGCCACCCGGTCCTCTTCGCGAAACGCCTTCATCCCGTTTCCGGCGCCGTACTGCGCAAAACAGATCGCCGGATTCTTTTTGCGATCTGTGTCGAGGCGAAGCGTCCGTAGAATTTTCAGTTTTTCATTCTGGATGGACGCTGCCTCGAAACCGGCCGGCGGCTCCATTGTCACCAGACACAGCAGCTGGAACAGGTGGTTCGCCACCATATCGCGCAACGCGCCGGCGGTGTCGTAATACGCGCCGCGTCCGCTTTCCATGCCGACTGTTTCGGCGGCGGTGATCTGAATGTGATCCACATAGGTCCGGTTGAATACCGGTTCAAAAATTGCGTTCGCCAGCCGGAAGGAAAGAATATTTTGCACGGTTTCTTTGCCGAGATAATGGTCAATCCGGTAAATCTGTGATTCATCCAGTTTTTCGAGCAGCGACTGGTTGAGCGCCAGGGCACTGCTCAGATCGTATCCGAACGGTTTTTCGACAATTACGCGTGTCCATGAGCCGGCGGACGGCGGCTGAACCAGGCCGGCGGCTTGAATCTGTGAGACGGCGGTTTGAATGAATTCCGGCGCGATGGAAAGATAGAAAAGATGATTTTCCGGCATGCCGGCGTCCAGTTTGTTCTTCAATGTGTTGTATGCGCCGGAATCGGCCAGATCGCCGCGATGATATGAAATTTTCGAACAGAAGTGTTTCAGCGACTCATCGTCCACCGGAATCCGGCTGTGTCTGCTCAATGCTTTGGCAATTAGCGCCGCAAAACTTTCGTCATCATATTCGCGCCGCGCAAACCCGATGATGGCAAAATTTTCCGGCAGGATGCCTTCGCGGAAGATGACATAAAGCGCCGGAATCAGTTTCCGGAGCGTTAAGTCGCCGGTTGCGCCGAGAATGATAAAGGTTACCGGTACGCCAATCTGCACATCAGGTGTTTTCATGAGGCAAGCATAATGCGGTTTACGCGGCGAGTAAAGACCGCAAGCCGGCGGGCGGAATTAAGGATTACGCAGTATTAAATCCTTGTCGGGTTTCAGACGGTTGAATAGGCTGTCCGCGTTAATATGAAAATTCTGAACCGTTACCTTTTCAGGTGCCTGCTGTTTCCGCTGCTGTACTGTCTGCTCGGATTCACACTCATTTTTATTATCAGCGACCTGTTTGACAATTTCAGCGACTTTCTTGAAAGCGGCATCGGATTTCTGGATATCCTCTATTATTACAGCCTGATTCTGCCGCCGGTGATTGTGCTGATTATTCCGGCCTGCCTGCTGCTCGCCGTACTTTACAGCCTGTCGCAACTCACGCGCCACAGCGAAATTATTGCCATGCGCGCCGGCGGTGTGAGCATCTACCGCATCGTCATGCCGTTCATTGGCGCCGGAATAATCGCGAGCCTCGTCACAGCCATCATCAACGAAAAAATTGCGCCGGACAGCGCGTACCGCGCCGAGCAGTTTCTCGACTATCAAAAATCGGGTCGCGATGCCGCCACATTTTTTGCGCGCAACATTGCGCTGAAAGACCGCAATCATGTCTGGATGATCGGCCGGATCGATACCCGCAACCATTCCATGTACAGCATTGAACTCATTATTCAGCGTGAGGACGGCTCCGATGCCGAAAAAATTCAGGCGGAAAAAGCGATGTGGATGGACGGCCGCTGGTGGTTCGCCGGAATCACTGTTCAGCACTATCGTGCAAACGGCGATCTGCTCGGCGCGCCGGAGATGATTTCGCACCGTGAAATGCGCGAACTGCACGAAACACCGGCGACGTTCATGGCTGAAATCAAGGATCCCCAGTTTCTTTCGTCGCAGGAGATGATCACCTATCTCAACACCAAAGAGATCACCGGCAACACGCGCACGCGTATGAAAGTGGATCTGCATGCGCGGATGTCAACGCCGCTCATCTGCATCATCGTGACACTGCTCGGCGTGCCGGTTGGCACACACACCGGCCGGCGCGGCGCGCTCGCCGGAATTATGACGGCCATGGGATTTTTCTTCGGGTTCTATCTGCTGCAGCTCGTCGCGCAGAGTCTGGGGAAACAGGAGCTTATTCCGGCGTGGCTCGGCGGCTGGCTGCCGGTACTGGTTTATTTCATTATCGGGCCGGTGTTAATTTATCGGATGCGATAATTCAGTCGAAGGTCGGAAAGTCAGAAGTCTGAAAATCATGAATGGAATAGAAAATCAGCAATGCCTCATTGATGTTCAGGATCTGGCCGTCCATTTCGGCGCGCCGGAAAATCCGGTGCGCGCGGTGGACGGCGTGAGTTTTCAGATTTTTTCCGGTGAAATTGTGGCGCTGGTCGGCGAAAGCGGCAGCGGTAAAAGCATCAGTGCGCTGGCGCTGGCAAAATTGATTCCGGAGCCGGCGGCGCGCATCGCCGGCGGAAAAATTCTGTTTCGCGGTGCCGATACGCTTGCGATGAACCATGCAGAACTGCGTACATTGCGCGGTGCAAAAATTGCCTACATTTTTCAAGAACCGGCAACATCACTTAATCCGGTGTTCACCGTCGGGTATCAGATCGGCGAGGCGATTAAACTGCACCGGCGCGGCGTACATGTAAAAACCGAAGTGAAAAAACTGTTGGCATCGGTCGGGCTGCCTGAACCGGCGCGCGCCGCGAAATCCTATCCGCATGAACTCTCCGGCGGTATGCAGCAGCGCGCCATGATTGCAATGGCGCTGGCGTGCGACCCCGATCTGCTGGTTGCCGATGAGCCGACCACCGCACTGGATGTAACCGTTCAAAAACAGATTCTCGAACTGCTGCTGCAACTGCGCGCCGAACGCGGGCTCTCCATTTTGTTAATCACGCACAACCTCGGCATTGTCGCGAACACCGCCGACCGCATCTATGTGATGCACCGCGGAAAAATCGTCGAATCCGGCGATACAAAAACAGTTTTAAAAAATCCGCAGGACGTTTACACCAAAAACCTCATTGCCGCTGTCCCCCGATTACATCATGAATGAATTACTGACAGTCGAAAATGTGGTTGTTCAATACGGCGAACTTACGGCGGTGAACGGCGTAAGTTTTTCGCTGAACGCCGGAGAAACGCTTGGGCTGGTCGGCGAGAGCGGGTGCGGTAAAAGCTCGCTCGGCCGCGCAATTCTTGGACTCGAAAAAATCTCCGGCGGTACTGTTTTATTTGCCGGACAGGAGGTGAGCCGTTTAAAAGGGCGCGCGCTGAAAAATTTCCGCCGGCAGGCGCAGATGGTGTTTCAGGATCCGTTCGGTTCGCTGAATCCGCGCATGACGGTTGGCTCGGCGATTGAAGAGGTTTTGCTGGTTCACAAAATCGGCGCGAACCGAGCGGCGTGCTACAAGAAAGCGGCGGCGCTGTTTCAGGATGTCGGACTCAGTCCGGACTGGCTGAGGCGTTATCCGCATGAATTTTCCGGCGGGCAGCGTCAGCGGATCGGAATTGCGCGCGCACTGGCGCTGGAGCCGAAACTGCTGATCGCCGACGAACCGGTTTCGGCGCTCGATGTTTCGGTGCAGGCGGAAATTATTACACTGCTCAAACGCCTGCAGCAGGAGCGCGGACTGGCTTATCTTTTTATCGGACACGATCTTGCCGTTGTTCGCGCTATGAGCGATCGTATTGCAGTGATGTATAAAGGTAAAATTGTTGAAATCGGCGATTCAGATCAGGTGTGCGAAAATCCGCAGGATACCTACACAAAAACACTGCTCTCCGCCGTGCCCGATATTGATGCGGCGCTGAAAGATGCCTAAATTGTCTTAAAAATGAGGACGTCTTATGATGAGCATGACACCGTTACGCGAAATTACCGCCGCCGCCCGCGCCGGATTAACAGGAAACTGGGGCAGGGCTATCGGAACCTGTTTGGTTTATATATTATTGCTTCAAAGCGTCGGGCAAATTCCGCTTATTTTTTATCTGATTGTTGGGCCGCTTTCGATCGGTCTATCTGTTTTTTTTCTGAATGTGATGTCCGGTGTTCCGCGTTTTCCACAACTGTTTGACGGCTTCCGGATTTTCTGGAAAGCGACAGGAACATATTTGCTGATAAACTTATTTTTATTGCTTTGGACATTGCTGTTTATCATTCCCGGCATAATCAAAGCCTATTCATATTCGCAAACATTTTTTATTCTGGCGAATGATTCATCGGTTGGCATCCGCGAAGCAATTACGCGCAGCCGTGAATTCATGGATGGGAATAAATTCCGGCTGTTCCTTTTGCAATGGCGGTTTTTCGGCTGGGCGTTTCTGTGTGTCTTAACGCTTGGAATAGGCTTTATTTGGCTGCTGCCGTACATGCAAGCCAGCTTTGCCGCCTTTTACCACGACCTGCTTTCATCCAAAGTGGAAGAGCAGGAAGCATTTCCGGTGTAGAAAAAACGGCAGAACAGAAAGTAGCAACAGTGTTTTTTACTAAAGTTTATGAGAGCTGGAACCCGAGCGTATTGCCTCATATAAAAAAGACACCGAAGGGGTGCAGATTTTTGATCGTTGGTGTTCATGGGAATAGTTCTTTCGTTACAGGTTGTCAAGCGGCGGATGTTCCTGCCAGCATTTCCTTAATATTCGATTTGCGCGGGTGAAGGGGACGTGATATTTTTCCTGATTTAAACCTCGAAAGGAAGATCACAATATGGCGCGTGCATATAATTTTAGCGCAGGTCCGGCAGTTCTGCCGGAAGAGGCTCTTCAACAGGCTCAGGCGGAGCTGCTGGATTTTAAGGAAACCGGTATGTCCATTATGGAAATGAGTCATCGCGGCAAAGAATACACCGCTGTACACGAAGAGGCGATTGCCAACCTGAAAACGCTGTTGAAGATTCCAGACGGTTACAGCGTTCTGTTTATGACCGGCGGAGCAACATCACAGTTTTCACTCATTCCGTTGAACCTGCTCGGCAAAGATCAAACGGCCGACTATATTAATGCCGGGTCGTGGGGCACCGGTGCGGTGAAAGCAGCGAAAAAACTAGGTACGGTGAATGTGATCGCCGACACCTCAAAGGATATCCCGACCCGTATGCCGGAAAACAGCGACCTGAAATTTACGGATGGTGCTGCATATGTTCACATCACGTCGAATGAAACCATTGCCGGAACGCAGGTAAAAGAATTTCCCAAAACTGCTGCACCGCTGATCGCGGATATGTCGTCTGATATTCTGTCGCGACCGGTTAATATTTCGCAGTTTGGTTTAATTTATGCCGGTGCACAGAAAAATCTCGCTCCCGCCGGTGTAACGCTCGTGATCATTCGCAACGACCTCGCCGAGCGCGCGCCGGAAACGCTGCCGGAACTTTTTCAGTACCGTGTTTTTATTAAAGAAAATTCATTAAAAAATACTGCGCCGACATTTCCAATTTATATGCTCATGCTCGTTACGCGCTGGCTGCTTAAAAAAGGCGGCGTCGAAGGAATTCAGAAAATCAACGAAACCAAAGCTGCAAAGCTTTATACTGCAATCGACGCTACGTCGTTCTACACCGGAACCGCACTTGAAAAATGGCGTTCACCGATGAACGTTACTTTCCGTCTGCCGACCGAAGAGCTCGAAGCCAAGTTCATCAAAGAGGCTGCTGCTAGAAGAATGGCCGGGCTGAAAGGACATCGTTCCGTCGGTGGAATTCGTGCGTCCATCTACAACGCATTTCCTTCCGACGGCGTTGATGCACTCGTTGAATTCATGCAGGAATTTGCACGGGCTAATGGGTAAGCAGCGTTTACTGAATAAAAAACGCCGGAAAATTTTTCCGGCGTTTTTATTTTCCGACTGTCATTCAGATGAAATAATTTTGTTGCGATTAGCTGGTGGCTGAGGAGGGAATTGAACCCCCGACACGCGGATTATGATTCCGCTGCTCTGACCAACTGAGCTACTCAGCCTTAAAAAATGACAAGTGAGGAAGATAGGCAAATCCGAATGACGAGGCAAGGTGATTTTAATAACATTGTATTAGCGAATTGACTCATAAAAAAAGACACCGAAGCACGGGCCGCAGAGGGGGGCGGATTGTTTCGTTGACTCATAAGGATGACACCCTGTTGCTGGAGGGAT
>JBBADV010000026.1 GCA_041656295.1 Kiritimatiellales bacterium
GTATGCACGATCATGGAGATGGAGTGATTAATCCCCATGCTGATGGCATCGCCCATAATCTCTTTTTTCAGTTTCCACACCTTGTCGCCCTGGATATTTACCGGATGGCGGTAGTTGATCTGAAGCTGGGTGATCTGGCCGAACTCATTCTCCTCCACGCGGCGGCGGATCTGCTCTTCGAGCGTATCGAAATAGAGAATATAATCGACGAAGGTAATCAGCGCCGGATTGGCTTTTTCAAGCTCAATCTCTTCGCAGAAATCGGCATAGGCCGTCGCCGCCGGTTTTTCGCAGAATACATGCTTGCCGGCTTTCATCGCCGCAATCGCCTGCGGGCCGTGAAAACCGTTTGGACTCACCAGCCACACCGCGTCGACTGCCGGATTATTTACAATCGTTTCATACTCCTCCGTCAGCAGTTCCGCCGGCAGATTCAGCTCCTTTAAAACCTCCAGGCCGCGCTCACGGTTCTTCTCCAGCAGCGCCAGCACCTCCACATCGTCGCGTTCCGTCAGACGGCGCAGCTGCACCGAACCCATCCAGCCCGCACCCACAAAGCCGATTCCAATTTTTTTCATCTTTTTCTCCAGATTGAATTTATGTGACCGGCGCAGTATAAATCCGGCCGCAATGATTGTTACAAAATTATATGCGATTTTCCGGCGCGTTTATTTTAGCAGTTCCGCCGGCAGCATATTTTCGGCGCGCACGGTGTCCATAATTAATTTTGCCACCCACTCCGCGCCGGTTTTGGAAAAGTGAGAGCGGTCGCCGGTATCAAAAAGCACCCAGGCTTTTTCTTCACCCATTGCTTGAATCCCTTCGCCGGTCAGCGCGTAGAGATCAACAACCGGACGCTTCTTTTCGGCAGCGACTTCTTTCATGGCATCGCAATACACCTGAAGATCGGTGCGCAGTACAGTCGGTTCACTGCTTTTATAGGTCAGGCGGCGCGGCGGTGTAACAAAAACCAGCCGGCCTTTTTTGGCGGCGACCTCGTCCGCAAACCGGCGCAGGTTATCTTTATATTCGCCATCAGGATGCGTGCCGATTTCGTAACCGACCAGAATTTTCTGATCATTATGCCCGAACTGAACAAAGACCACATCGCCGGGGACAACGCGGCTGATCAGATCGTCCCAGCGGCCTTCGGTAATGAACGACTTTGAACTTCTGCCGCCGATGGCAAGATTTGTAACTTTAATGCCTTTTTTAAAATGCGGTTCGATACAATCGCCCCAGCCGTATTTCGGCGCTTTATTCCAGACCGTGGAGTCGCCGGCCACAAGAACTTTAACTTCCGCCAATGCGCTTACAGCACATATCAATGCAAATACAATACTCAACAGACAGTTCATGATACCTTTCTTTGTGCTTTTTCAGTATAGTCCGGCTGAATAATAAAGGGCAGGGCGCACCGGACGCACCCCGCCTTTTTTATTGGCTAAATTGCTTATTTTAACCGCAGCGTATTTCCTTCCACCGCGAACAGGTCTGAAAAACTCCCGCGCGGCACGGCGCCGTTAACCCAGATCTTTCCCCGGCTCCACAATTTTTCAAAATCAGCGGCTTTGCAGCTTTTAATCGTCAGTTTGCCGCCGGAGCCCTCTGTGAAATCAATATATCCGCCGCTTAAAAAAGAGATCGAATCCGCTGTCAGCTCACCGTTTCCGGCGGCAAACCGCATGGCAACGCTTCTCAGATTGGTGCCGAACTGCAGATTGCCCTTAACCGTCCAGGCGCCGCCGGAAAATGTGACCAGCGTGCCGGAGCCGGCCAGCGTCATACCGTTGGTGGATTCGGTTCCGATGGTGTTAAACGCTCCCGTTCCGCCGGAAACGTCCACTGTGGATCCATTGATCATTACCGCGCTTTGTCCGAACTTCAGAGTGCCGCCGCCTTGTACAAAACATCCCTCTGTGACCTGCAGCTGCCGCCCGCCCTCCAGCATTCCGCCGGTCATGGTCATCTCCGCGCCGGTTACAGCGCCGGCCTCCATGAAACCGATGCGGATATGATTTTTCGGGCTGACAAGACTGCCGCCCTGCAGAAACCACTTCACCCCGCCGTTCAGCGTGATCGCATTTGAATTATTTAACAGCATGCCGCCGGTTTGAGTCACCGTCCAGCCCGGGAATCTTGAGTAAATACTTATATGTCCATCGCGCCCGATTTGTCCCATTACACCGTCGACCGGCAGCTGACCGCGCGTCCAGTAGGCGGAATTTGTAAGCTGCTTATTGAGACCACCAATCCAGGTTGTATCCGCCCATACACCCGCGGCAAAAAGCAGTCCCGCGGCCAATCCCGGTCTTAGTTTTTTCATCATATACCTCCTTGTTTATGTTACCCGTCCATTGCCTATAAACTCTGCATATTATGTATTATGAACTTCTGCGACAAAGAGCCAACGGTAAAAACCGGTCATAAATGCTACACTTTTTTAGACACGGATTTTTAACCGCCAGGCAACAGTGTTATGAGGCAACTAAAAAATTGGGATTTTTAACCGCCGAGTTCGCGGCGATCAGCAGTTTTCTCATCACGGCGGTTAAGGTGATTTTTTCGGGCGGTGATTCTCAGTTACCAGACGGGTATAAAACGCTTTCAAGTGCGGATTGCTCCGGCTCGCACTCACTGCCGCCATTACAGACACGCACGCAGTCGTTTGCGCCCGGCCATAGATGTGCCGGTGTCCTCTGAACGTGCTGCTGTTGCGATTGAACGGTACGGCTCCAACCAGCGCTGAGATCTCGTTGCGCGCCGGGTTTTCCCGCGCAAAGCCGCAGAGGAAAAAAACGAAACACGGAACATTTTATCCGCAGACCTGTAACAACACTAATTTAACCGCGGATGTCACAGATATAAACGGATAGTTAAACGGTGGAACGCGACCTCCAGACGCAGAGCCTGCGTCCCTCCAGTTTTGTATCTGCATAATCGGCGTTCATCTGCGGATAAAAAAACGCGCCGGAAAATTCCCTTGGCGACCTGCGGTAAAATTAATTATTATAAAAAAACAGCAGTCCCGATTCGCGGAGCTGCTGTTTTCATGGGTCAAGACCAGGTGTTGTTTTGACTCTATTTCAGCATCATTTAACGAAACTAGCGGGTGCCGAAAGTTCCAAATATTCCCAGCATCAGCAGACGCACTGAACCCGGTTCAGGAATGGTCGTAATCGTCAGCGTCGGCCAGTGTCTTGCTCCTTGCTGATGTTCTTTGGCGCCGATTCTATATCCATCAACCTTGGAGTCCTCATTGCCAATCCCCCAGTCCTGCAGGCTCAGACGGAAAACAACATACTTATCGCCTTTGTCATAGGCATTATTAAAGAGTGCAATCAGTGCGTCATCATCCCAGGCATACCGTGTTCCAGCAGCTGATTCGGGAGTCAGGAAATTATCCATGGAAAGAAGTGCGGCGGCCTGGTAATCGGCTGCAACCACTGAACCTGTATTCTTAAAGAATATATCTACTTTCAGATTCGGAGGAGTACCCACGATATCATTATAAAACCATTCGGCGTTGATCTTGCTGATGGTGTCACCGGCTGTGATTGGCGGTAGCTCATAGATATAGATCCCTTTAGAGATGTTCCAGTTGTTGGCAGCATCTCCCACAACAATATTTTGAGAATCCCGATCAGCAATACCAGTGCCAGGCCCATCCGGGTTTCCCGACAGATTTGGTACACGCGCATCGTCAACCGGATTGCTGGTCATAACCGTAGCCTGTGCGAGGCCGCAAACAGTGAATATCGCTAATATACTTTTTATATATTTCATATTTTCTCCTTATTTTTTATCGAAATCTGTCGCAGAATATCCCGTGGCTTGCCACGGGGAGGTTCACTTTGTATCTATTAATTTTTTCCTGGTCATTTTCTCTGCTGTCTCTCCCATTCCGTTCCTCCGTTATTAGTCTGTCACTGTTAATTTCAGTTCAGGGCGCCATGCTCTATTGCCATGATTTTGAGTTATAACAGTGTAATCATCCCGGTGTCCGTTTTTATCGCTGAGCGGGAATTTTTCTCCTCCCGTCCAGCGCAAACGAAATACAATAAATTTAAATTCCGGAGTGCTGCTACTGTAGTTTTTCTGAAGGACGGACAGCATGTCGTCGTTAGAAACCCGGACGAATCCCGGCGGTGTTTCGGCGGTCATGACGCGGTTGGCCGTGAAAACCGCCGGGGTCGCATAATCCGCAGCCGTTATGGATCCGGTGTTTTTAAAGAACACATCAAGCTGTACATTTGGCGGTCGGCCGTTGACTGCATGCAGGCGCCAGGCCATTTCTGCGTTCAGCAGTGCGGCTTTCTCCGGCAAATCAGGCAGTTCCATAATAAAAGCCGCTGCCGACAGATTATTCGCCTCATTGTCGCCGATATTCACATGCATGGCTTCGGTGTCCAATGGTTTTCCTTCCGCTCTGCCGTCCTGCGGAGCAAGGTCTGCCAGCCGCGCGTGTGCGAAGGAATTAATGCGGATATCTTTTGCCGCCAGTGAACCGGCGGTGATGAATGCCGCGATCGCCAGTATGATTCCTTGCTTCATGGATCTCTCCTTTGGTTGTTCTGTTTATTTTACCTTGTACTGCTGAAGTGTTGTTACCATTTCAGAAAAACGTTCCGCAATTGCTTCCGGATCCTCACCGCGGTTGTTCAGTACCTGTTCAAAAACTTTCCAGTCCACCGATGTGTTCCGGTATTCCGGATCCCGGTAGGCTTTGATCACACCGATGTGCGGGCCGAACAGATTGATATAGCGCGGCTTTACCAGCCTCACCGCCTGCAGCATGGAGTCGGCATCGGTTCCCCCTTCTGTTTGCGGCGGCGATTTCATCTCAGTTTCCACCGGAAAGCCGGCATCGCTGTATTGTTTCAGCAGCCAGTAGGTGGCTCGGGGCGACTGCTCCATATTTTCAATGTCAGAGAGGGTGACATCGCTCAGTCCGTTATTTCCCATCATAATGCGATGGATTAAACAATAATTCAGGAGCCGGTTCGCCTGCATATATTCACCGGTCTCTTTTTTGTACAAATAGCCGGCCAGAATCATGTTGATGCTGAGCGGCGTTGTTTTAAACGCCAGCCTGTACTGTTCAGACAGCCAGAGACAATAGTCATACCATGTTTCTACGGTCGCTCCGTCGTCGGCGGCTGCATCAAAGATTTCTTGTGTCCAGTACAAGCTGCTTCTGCCCGCAGACGTCACAGGGAAAACTTCCTCTCCAATATGGCCGATTCCGATACGAACAAATGAAATTGCAGGATTTCCATCATACCGTTTTCCGAATTCCGTGATTAAGCGTGTGAGATATTCCTGATATTTCGCATCCAGAAACAGCGGAATCTTGAGCGGTTTAGGGGTGTTTGTATATAAATTCCCCATGGTTATGTGTTCTGAATTATAATGTTTAACATCTGCACGCGCCCAGACGGGAAACGCATCCTGAATGCCGCCCCACGCATCGCTGAACGCCACCGGAATTGCCCACGGTGCAATGCAGATCGCCACAGATTTACCGCGTTCCTTCCAGTAGTCAATCACCTCATCGATGATTTCCCAGCGGTAAACACCCGGTTCCGGCTCAATCAACGACCAGTAAATGATCAGCATCATGCCGTCAATTTCCTCGATATCCGGGAAGAGGGTGGTTAGATGTGCGGCCTCTCTACCAATAAGCCCTGGCCAGTTAACGCCCTCGGATTTGTAACGGGCCGGATAAGCATATATTCCGTATAAAAATTCCGGAGGCATTTGCTGAGTAACTAATGCCGGCCGGCGTGCGACGTCTGTGTTATCAACAGTTGCAACCGTATATCCGTCAACAATGCCATTGCCGTTACCTGCCGTCCAACCCTGCAGACGCAGGCGGAAAGCCACATATTCCACACCGGCGGCGCAGGCGGTATTCAAAGCTGAAACCAGATCTGCATCATTTTCCCATATATATGTTGTCTGTTTAGTTGTGGTGGGCATCAGGAAATTCTGCAAAGAAAGGATCGCGGGGGCTTCGTAATCGGTTTTTTCTACAACGTTGGTGGTCTTAAAAAAAACGTCGACCTGCAGATTCGGCGGAGCGCCTCTTACATCGTGCAAAAACCATGACACACGGGCATTATCAATACTTTTACCGGCAGACGGTGCAGGCAGTTTAAAAATAAACACTGCGGTCGAAAGGTTCTGATTACCGGCAGCATCCCCCGTGGTGATAAATTGATCAGATTGATTCCAGACACCATCGCCGTTTCCGTCCTGGTCGATATCCCCCACGCGCGCATCCTCGACTGGATTAATTATCGCGCTCTGAACGGTATCACAGGCAAGCGGAAGAATTTGTACTGCCGCCCGATGCCGCTCCAGCAGGTCGCTGTATGCACCGGGACCGGTCATAAAAAACTGCCAAGCGAAGATAACACTGTACTGGAGTAAACTGCCTAGCATAAACATTCTTCCCTGCGACGCATTTCCAATTAATAGACGTGTAAAGAATAGCTTTTTGAACCGCTGTTGAAGAGCGCTTTTTTTATTAAACGATTAACATCCGTTGCGGTAAAAACAGACCGGCCGGTTTTTTAAATAGAATGCTATTGACTTATTTTTAGATAAATATTTTTATATCGAAATAAATAAGCAGATGAGGTGTGGTCATGAGCCAGTGGTTATTTAAAATGCCGGTGACGATTCATTTTGGAAGCGGTTCGCTGGAAAAGCTTTATACGTACGCTACGGGGCGGACTGTGCTGGTTACAGACACGGGGCTGCGTCAGTTTGATTTTCTAAAGGAGATCGAGCAGAAGCTGAATCCGGTTGCAGTTTTCTCAGAGGTGAACCCGAACCCGACGGTTGCGAATGTAGATTCACTGGCTGCGGTGCTGCGGGAGATTAAGGCGGATGCGGTGATTGCCGTGGGCGGCGGAAGCGTGATGGATTGCGCGAAAGCGGCTTGCTGTCTGGCACAAACGACCGAGCCGAGTATCCGCTCGTTTCACACCGGCGGCATGAAATTTGACATTGCAGGGATTCCTCTGATCACCATTCCCACGACCGCCGGCACAGGATCTGAAGTGACACCGTTTGCGGTTTTGGATGATACGGAAAAGGGGGTAAAAGGGCCGATTGCTTCTGATTTCTTTTATCCGGTTGCAGCGGTGATTGACCCGACACTGACATGGTCGTTACCGAAGTCGATTACCGCAGCAACCGGACTGGACGCACTTTCTCATGCGATGGAGGGTTATTGGTCTAAAAATCATCAGCCATTGTGTGATTTGATGGCGCAGGAAGCCGCGCGGCTGATTTTTATTAATTTGCCAAAAGTGTATGCGAACCCCTCTGATAGAGAAGCCCGTGAGGCGATGAGTTATGCCGCTGTACTCGCCGGAATGGCGTTTCAGCTTCCAAAAAATGCAATGGTGCATGCATGTTCATTTCCGCTTTCGAACCGCTACCATATGTCACATGGAGCAGCCTGTGCATTTACGCTGGAATTTGCATTGAAATTGAATGCGCCGGCAATGAACGGGCGGATGGAGGCATTTGCCGCTTATTGCGGGTTTGATTCGATTGACGCGATGGCACAGGCGATTCGCACGTTAAAAGCGGATGGCGGATTACCTTGTTCGTTACACGCGGTCGGCATTTCGAAGGATGAGATTGATGTGCTGGTCAAGGAAAGTTTTCATCCGCTGATGAATAATAATCCGGTTGAAATTACAGCAGAGCATCTATATCAAATGTATACGGATCTTGCAAAATAATGGACCCGTTAACCGCCATTTTAATTTTTGGGGTGATCGTTTTAATAACGCACCTGCTGGAAGGCATCACCGGCTTTGGCTGCACAGTGTTGGCGCTGCCGTTCGCCGTCATGCTGTTAGGGTTGGAGACCGCGGTTCCGGTGCTTGTGGTTCTGGCATGGCTTCTTTCAACCTATATTGTTCTCACATCTCGTAAACATATTCAGTGGAAACAATTTGCGTTTATTGCAGTATATGCCGGAATCGGGCTTCCGGTAGGCATGATTCTTTTTGGTTACCTGCCGGAGTCTGCGTTGAAAATGCTGCTCGGATTTTTTATGATCGGCGTTGGAGTTCGAGGATTTATTAAAACGCTGCATACAGGATATGCGGTTGCAGCGGGGCAGGATTGCCGTTCAATCTGGATGAAACTGGTTTTGGTGTCCGGGGGAATTATTCATGGTGCATTTGGTTCCGGCGGTCCATTCGTAGTTATTTATGCCGGCCGGGCGCTGCCGGATAAATCGCTCTTCCGCGTTACATTGTGCATGCTGTGGACTATCCTGAATACAATTTTAATGATTAAGTGGACGGCTGCCGGAGACGTATGGAGTCCGGCGGTTTTTAAAATTATTGGAATCTCGCTTCCGTTTTTGATTGCCGGAACATTGATTGGCGATTGGCTGCACCATCGTGTTAATGAACGGCTGTTTCGGCTTGCGGTATACGGAGTATTGTTCCTTGCCGGAGTGGCCATGCTGTATGGCGTACTGAGTCCACAGAATCGGGTGGAACAGATGGATGATTGTAATCAACGCTGCCTTGAGCAGCATGGAGGAGTGGAATAGTGAACGAAGGAAAATGGACAAAAGAGAGCGCAGACCGAATGGCTGCTGAGTGGCGTTATATTGTAACAGACATGATTTGCCGTGCAGGTTCAGGACATGTCGGCGGGGCATTGAGTCTAATTGAGGTGCTGCACACACTTTATTTTCGTGTGATGCAGGTGGATCCGGAAAATCCGGCATGGGAAGGGCGCGACCGCCTGGTGCTGTCCAAGGGTCACGCGGCGCCGGCGCTTTATATGGCACTCGCCGAGAAAGGCTTTTTCCCGAAAGCCTGGCTGAGCACGCTGAACGCTGACGGTACAAAACTGCCGAGTCATGCCGACGCCCGTACCGTGCCGGGCATTGATGCCACGACCGGCTCACTCGGGCAGGGGCTTTCTGTGGCCTGCGGTATGGCGCAAGCGGCGAAGGGTAGCAAACAGGATCACACGGTGTATTGCATCATCGGTGACGGCGAAACCAATGAAGGTCAAAACTGGGAAGCCGCCATGTACGCCGGACATCATAAACTGGATAACCTGATTGCGCTGACCGACTACAATAAACTCCAGATTGACGGTGCAACGGATGAGATACTGTCGCTTGAACCGCTGGCTGATAAGTGGAAGGCATTCAACTGGGAAGTGTTTGAAACGGACGGCCACGACTGGGACGATCTGTTTAAAACGTTTGAAAAAGCCAGAAAAATTGAAGGCAAACCGGTGATGATTATCGCGCATACCTGTAAAGCCAAGGGGTGCTGCTGCATTGAAAACACCGCCGGAAGCCATAACATTAAAGTGCCGGACCAGGCATCGCACGAAAAATACCTAAAGGCTTTTGCGGTGCAGGATGTAAAGCTGCCTTACTAAACGAAACGAATTTACGGAGAAAATGAATGAGCGATTTAAGTAAAAAAGAGATGCGTGTCGTATACGGCGAAGTGTTGAATGAACTGATGGTGATCAATCCGGATGTGGTGTGTCTGGAGGCGGACCTGAGTAAAGCATCCGGAACCAATCCGTCGGTGGCCGAAGCGAATCCGGCGCGTTTTATAAACGCCGGCGTGGCGGAAGCGAACATGATTGGCATGGGCGCCGGTTTGGCGATTGAAGGTAAAATTCCGTTCTGTGCCAGTTTCTCATGTTTTGCAACGCGCCGCGTGTATGATCAGATTTACCTGAGCGTTGCGTATGCCAACACGAATGTAAAAATTGTCGGTACTGCGCCTGGAATCACTCAGGGGCCGAACGGCGGCACCCACATGGATTTTCAGGATCTCGCCATAATGCGCGTAATGCCGAACTTTCACGTCTACAGCCCGGCCGATCCGTATGAGCTGCGCTCCATGATGTTCCACATGGCGGCGTCTAAACAGCCGACGTATATGCAGCTTGTGCGTACGCAGGTTGGGCAGGTTTTCGATGAAGCCTATGAATTCAATCCCGACAAAGCAGTGACGCTGCGCGAAGGCAGCGATGTCACGCTGGTGACCACCGGCTATATGACTCAGTTTGCGGTGAATGTTGCCGATGAACTGAAAGCCGGCGGTGTCAGCGTTGAAGTGCTGCATTATCCGTCCGTCAAACCGTTCGATGAAAAAACACTGCTTGCGTCCGCGCAGAAAACCGGCGGCGTGGTCACTGTGGAAAATCAGAGCATCATTGGCGGTCTCGGCGGCGCAGTCTGCGAAGTGCTGAGCGAAAAATATCCGGTCAAAGTAAAACGTCTCGGAATTCCGGATCAGTTCGGTGAAGTTGCCACAGAAAACTACCTGTTTAATAAACACGGTTTTGGGCCGCAACACATCGCCGCCGCCTGCCGTGAACTGGCAAACAAATAACGGAGATTCATGAACCGGCAAGAATCCATGCAGATTGCGCGTCCGCCGGAACTTACGGCGGACGAGTTGCGGTTAAAATTAAATCACCTCGCCGGAATTCTTTCCGGCGAGGGGTTTGGTGCCATCGCACTCTGCAGCGAGGGCGCGATGCGCTGGCTGACCGGACTGAAACATCAGCTCGGTGATATTGCACCGCCGGCGCCGGCGCCGGTCAACGCACTGGTTGACTTTTCCGCCGCCGGAAAAATTAAAATTACAATCATTTCCAAACCGTTCGAAATGCCGCGCCTGAAAGATGAAATTCCGGCGGTATTCGAGCCGGTGCCGGAGATTGAATTTTCTTTTGCCGAAACATATCCGGCACCGCCGGTTTCAACGTTGACGCCGGAGCATGAAAAATATGCGGTGGTGATTGATGCGGCCATTCGTCCGCTGCTCGGTGGCTTTGACGGCAATCCGTTTAAAAAAATCGACTGGATTTCCCGCACAGCGATGCAGGCGCTCGGCGACGCAGCGCGCCGGCTGGATGAGGGCATGAACGGCCTGGTTGTGCGCGGCATTATTTTAGAAGAACTTTACCGGCGCGGCATCGACGCCAATCTGGTGCTGGTTGCGCTCGCCGAACAGGAATCGCATTTGCATCCGGTGGCATCGGTAAAATACACGCTTGAAAAAGATCGCTGGATGAAACTGGTTATCGGCGCGCGCTATGCTGAACACATTGTTTCGCAATCGTTGATGGTGAAACTCGGCGGTGCGGTTTCCGCTGAAGAAACTGCGGTGTATCGCGCGCTGCAAACCGCAGCGGTGGAATACGCCGATCTGTATCGCGCCGGTGCAATCGAACGCGATATTTACACCGGATTGCTGGAACGTTTCCGGCAGGTTGAAGAAGAGACCGGTTTAACAGGTTTTGCAAAATCGGCGACGCTGCATCATTGCGGCGGTGGTACGTCGCCGCTTGGCAACCGCGACCGGATGCTGAATCCGGATGGAAAACTGGTGTGCGATGCGTGGACGCAGTTCGCCATTAATCCGGTGGATGTGCTGTGCGGTTTTAAAGTTGAACTGCAAGGCTTGATTCTGCCCGGCGGTGTTTCTCCGCTGATGCTGGATATGCATTCTGCCGCTGCCGGAATTCCTTTTCATGTGATTACCGCACAAAGCGGAATGCAGGCAATGCTTCCGGATTTAATGGTTGTTTAAACGAAAGGCACAGGTAAATGAAGATTATCATGGGTTCCGCAGTTAAAGGGTTTGCGTTGAAAAACGCGATTAAAGCGCATCTGGAAAAACAGGGGCATGAAATTATTGATGTCGGCTGCTATGCAACGGACCAGTTTATTAAGTATACATCTGTCGGCGAACGTGTGGCAAAAGCACTGCAGGATGGTGTTGCCGAACTTGCTATCAACTGCTGCGGCAGCGGCACCGGCGCGAGCATGGGTACAAATAAGTTTAAAGGTGTGCTGAGCTGCTCCTGCGAATCTGTTGCCACCGCCGGCATGATTCGGCAGGTGAACGGCGCGAACTGTCTTTGCATGGGCGAGGGCGTTGTCAGCGCTGAACTCGGCTGTCAGATGGCGGACGCATTTCTGAACGCCGGATTCTGTAAGGCCGACGGAATCCCGGCGGATGTACTCGAGTTTTGGAAAGAAGCCCGCGACGAAATGATTGCGCGCGGCGAACAGGCATCCGATAGAAATCTCGAAACACTGTAAGGAGCAGACTATGAAATTTGTATCAGCCAAAGGTATGGTTGAAGCCGCGAAAAAAAGCGGTTATGCAATTCCGGCACTGAACGCCAACGGTGCGACTTATGATATCGCGCGCGCGGCGCTGGAAGCGGCGCAGGAACTCAATTCGCCGCTGATTCTGCAGGCGTATGAACCGAATCTCGAATATCGCGGCTTCAACTATTTCTGCAAGCTCGCCGGAATTCTGGCGGACGAACTGGACATCACCGTGCCGGTTGCACTGCAGGTTGACCACGGTCACAGTTTTGAATCAGCCATCAAAGCGATGAACGCCGGTTTTACGTCGTTCATGTTCGACGCGTCGCACGATCCGCTTGAAGAAAATATTGCGAAGACGCAGAAGGTGGTTGAAGTTGCCAAAATTCTCGGCGTTTCCATTGAAGCGGAAGTCGGCTATGTCAAAGGGAACGAGCCGTCGAAAGAAAAGAAAATCGGACGGATTCCGGTCGCGGAAAAACCGGAGATTCCGCCGGCGAAAACCGATATTGAAGAAGCAAAGCGATTCGTTGCTGCAGTGGATGTGGACATGCTTGCCGTATCCGTCGGTACCACGCACGGTGTTTATCAGTACCAGACCGAAATTGATTTTGATCTGCTGACAAAAATCCGGCGCGAAATTGATGTGCCGCTCGTGCAGCACGGCACCTGCGGCATTTCGATGGACGATGTTACCAAACTGGTGAAGCACGGCATGAACAAAGTGAACTTCGGCGAAGCGTTCCGCTTTAATTACATTAAATATTTTAACGAGCTCACCGATTCCATAGAACATCTGTGGCACGCGTGGCGGATTATGCGCGAAGTGAAAAATCTCATCAAAGAAGACATGAAAGAAATTATCAGAGCTCTTGGCTCGGAAGGAAAAGCATCATGAAAAAATGTACTGAACATCCGAAACCGGCGGTGAAAGTTGGCGTTCTTTTTCTGCGCCGCAAACGTCCGGGATTTTTGCCTGAGTGGGGCGAAATAATTGAAAAACAGGTGAAAGCCTGTTTAAAAACCGTTCCGTTCGAAATTTATTTTCCGGCGGAAAACATAGTCGACAGCACGTCATTGATGAGCGTGATGAAAGAGTGCAACGGGCAGGGCTGCGATGTCTATGTTGTCATTCAGCCGACGATGGCCGACGGGCGGATGAGCCCGGTGCTCGCGCAAATGAGCAAAGCACCGGTTGTTTTATGGGCAACGCCGGAAAAACAGGACGGTTCTATGATCAGTTCCTGCTCGCTGGTGGGCGCACACACATTTGCATCAAATCTGGCGCAGTCAAATCATCCGTTTAACTTCGTTTACGGCTCGCCGGAAGATAAAAAAACGGTTGAAGCGCTTGAAGAGGCGGTTTACCGTTCTTATGCACAGTTAAAACTCACCGGCGCATACGTCGGTATGGTTGGCTATCACGCACCTGGATTTATTGACATGCATATGGATCCGGCGACGCTGAGTACGATTGATATGGAACTGATGCATATCGGTATGCATGAATTTATCGACAGCGTTTACGCCGTCAGCGACGAAGACGCAAAAAAAGATCTGAAAAAAGTCCAGGCGCTGGGTCTGGAGGTCACCGACGATATCACTGAAGATGATCTGCTGCTTGCCAGCCGGTATTATCTGGCGATGAAAGCGCTGATGGACAATATGCCGCTGCAGGCGCTGTCTGTGCGCGACTGGCCGGAACTCTCCGCGAAACAATGGCCGTATCTCGCCATGGCGCGTCTGGCAACTGAGGGCTATGCCATTTCCTGTGAAGGCGACGGCGACGGTGCAATATGCTGTCTGGCTGCCTATCTCTCCGGTTGCGGTGCAGCCTATCTTTCCGACTGGCTGGAGCACGATGAACATCACATTACGCTGTGGCACGGCGGCGCCGCGCCGTTGCAGATGTGTCAGGGGCTTGACAGCAAAATTCCGCCGAATATCGGACGGCATTTCAACGTCAGGAATCCGGCGGTTGTCAATGCCTCGCTGAAAGAAGATATGCCGATCACCGTCTTTCGTATCTGGCATCTGAACGGACAGTATTTCTGCTCTGCCATCGAGGGAAGAACCGTAAAACCAAAACGGAATCTCAAAGGGACCAACGGGCTCGGATTCTTCCCCGATACAAATATCAACGATTATTTTGTACGCATGATCAAAATGGGATATTCGCATCATCCGATTGTGGTCGAAGGGCACAAGAAAGATCACTTCCGCCTGTTGACCGAATCAATGGGAATGATATTTGTTGATTAAACATTCTTGCGTGAACTGCGTATGGTAAAAAACCAATATCCGGAAATATGCTGATTGCGCCGGAGGGCTGACGCATATAATGAATCAGCCTCTGCCGGGCGCAATGATCGCAGCGAAAAAACACGGTTGCATGAGTAATTGACTGATCTGCACTAAGAGATCGATAAAACGCAGGCGGCGGAGGCATTCCGGCAGTTTTCATTGCCGGAATGGCTGCAATTGAGCTATTATTATGGATTTTATTACAATTCTCTTAACCGCGTGTACACTTTGTTTTGCGGCGGTAATTCAGAGCGCGGTCGGATTTGCATTTGCACTTTTTTCAACTCCGGTGCTGATCTGGATCGGAATACCCCTGCATAAAGTTATTGTGATTGTGGCCGCCGGCTCAATGATGCAGTCGTTCGCCGGCGTTCGAAAGCTGAAAGCGTTTATTCCGTGGAAAGATGCGATCATCTCCACTGCGCTCCGTGTGATCTGGCTGTTTGCCGGACTTTTTATTTTAAAACATCTGGTCGGACTGGAGGCGCGGTACATTAAATTAGCGGTCGGCAGTGTGTTATGTCTGCTGGTGTTAATACAGTATTTCTGGCGGCCGAAACCTGCGGAAACCATCCACTGGATTTTTTCATTTATCGCGTTCTCTTTAAGCGGATTGTTGGCAGGAATCGCCGGAATGGGCGGACCGCCGCTGGTGCTGTGGACGATGGCGCACAACTGGCCGCCGGAACGGACGCGCGGATTTTTTTTCGCCACCTTTCTGACATTTATTCCGCTGCAATTAATGCTGTTGTGTCTTCTGCCGGGGATTGAACCGCTGTGGACAACATTGCTGGCCGGATTCGCTTTTGCCCCGGTGGTTGTGATCGGCAGCAGCATCGGTCTGGCGTTAGGCCGGCGCATGTCACGTCAGCGGCTGTACAGTGTAACCTGCATCTGTCTGTTACTGATGGGTACGGTTGCGATCGTTTCGTCGTTATTTACGGCATCAAAGCATAATGGTGCTGCCGGAATCAGTGCAGAAACAGAATAGAAATGCTAAACAATATTACCGGGTTGGTGTCCAGTAATGTACAATCTGCGCCGCCGCTCCCATCGCCCCGCTGAATTCTCCGAGTTCTGATCCGACAATTTCAGGCACAGTCAGGTGACGCTGCTGTGTATATTCAGACGCAATTTTTTTCACACGATTAAGGAATGATGACCCAAGCTGGACGATCGGACCGGAGAAAATAATTTTTTCCGGATCCAGTAAAACCGCAATCTGTCCGCAGAGCCAGCCCAGTGCATCGGTTGCAGTATCCAGCAGTTCAATGGAAAGTTTATCGCCGTTTTTGTAGGCGTCGAACATATCAAAAATTGTCAGTTTAGAGGCCGGCATTTCAGATAATACTGTTTTGCGTCCGTTTTGAATCGCGGTTTTTAAATTGTTAAGTACTGCGCGCACGGAAGCCACTTCTTCCAGTTCAACAGATGTTGTACCTTTCGGTAATTTCGCTTTGCTTAAAACCGTCGCCGGACATTTCCACGACCCGACTTCACCGGCCATTTGATTTGCACCGAAATAGAGTTGTCCGTTGGTAACAATTCCAATACCGATGCCGCTGCGAACGCCGATACATACATATTGGTTTAGTGTGCGTCCCTGTCCGAACCATAATTCAGCTGACGTTATGGCGCGGATTGTATTTTCAAGATAAACCGGAATTTTGAAATATTTCTCAAAATAACTTACCAGCGGAACATTTTGCCAGTCTTTAATATAACGGTAATAAACACTGATTCCTGTTGCTTTATCAACCGGCCCCGGTCCGGCAATGCCGAGCCCGAGAATGCGCTTCCGGTTTTTGGGCAGGATCCTTTCTATTGCGGCTTTTGTTTTTTCAAGAATTTCATTCGTGTGTTCAGATGGAGAAAGTTTGAATGATATGGTCTGCTCAATTTCCTCGCTAAAATTCAGGCAGATGATTCTTACTCTGTTGGCCTCAAAGTCGACACCTAGCAGATGTCCGCCTTTTGGATTTAACGACAGGGCCGTGCGCGGACGGCCTTTTTTTAACTTTATAATTTCTTCTTCGAGCAGGAAGTTGTCTTTAAGCAATCTTGAAACAAACAACCCGACCGTGGACGGGGCCAGCCCCATCAATGAAGCCAGTTCAACTCTTGAAACCCCCTGATGCGCACGGACCAGCTGCAACAGCGCTGCCTCAGTTTGTGCAATCAGAACTTTCTTTTTTTTGACAATGGAATTCATGCAGGAATTTTTAATTGAGGAGTAATCATGGCTAAAATAGATTTTTGACCTTAAAGATACAAATATGAATTGAAAAACAATTTTAGAATGCAATGCAACGGCCCCGGACGTAAAGAACGCGACGAGGGCGTCGCGTCTACTTTGATAGAAAAGCCTGTAACGATTTACCGTGTACCGTAGTTCCGGCGCAGCAGTGCGGCGGCGAACCGCCGCCGACCAGAGACCGAAAGCCTCTTCCACATTTAGTTATATCGCATCTGCAAATTCACGAAATGCTTTTACATTTTCGTATGCTGTGCCGCGCGGGATTTCGCAGCCGGCGCCGATAATATAATTTTCGCCGGCGGCGTTACGGCAGTCAGCCAGCGCAATTTTTATTTTTTCCGGTGTTGAATTTTTTACAATCGAAACCGGATCGATGTTTCCGAGCAGAATTTGTTTTTCGCCGGTAATCTCTCGCGCGCCGGCAAGATCGACCAGATAGTCGATGTCCACGATATCGAAGCCGGCAGTTTTGATATGCTTCAGCGAGCCGGAGATGTTGCCGCAAATATGCAGGCGCACGAATGCACCGGCGCTGTGAATTGCATCGCACAGCCGTTTTTCTTCCGGCAGCACAAATTCTGCAAATAAGTCGGGGTTAATTAGGGATGCTGCGGCATCACCGACACCGATAATATCTGCACCGGCATCGATTTGTGCTTCAGCAAATGCGATAGCGTTGTCGGTGACGATGGTGAACAGATCGCGGACAAAATTTTCATCGTCAAAGAAATCCATCATCAAATGGTTAATGCCGCGCAGGTCGGCTCCTTCGGCACACGGACCCTCAACCCAGCCTTCTACGGCGAAATCATTACCGGCACGTTCTTTCATCAGTGCGATGGCGTTTACGCGGTCACTCATTCGTCCGCCGCCGAGCGGATCGGGACATTTTAAGGTTGCGAGCGTTGCCGGATCTTTTAACAGCGCGTTGTTTTCATCAATCGCCGGCGGCTGGTTGTCGAAAAAATGAATGGCCGCGCCGAAATCTGCGGCTTCGCGCGCGGGATCGGAAATACCGGAGACAAAATCAAAGCCGAAAAATTCGGCGGTACGGATTTGTCCTTCCGCCAGCTTTTTATAATCGCGTGCATATTCGCCGTACGGAATTTCAGCAAAATCAGCGGCAAGCATCATAGTGATTGGCATGACCGGCGGACGGCTCACCGGTTTTCTATTTAATAAATCCAGCACAATTTGTCGTGACATGTTTTTTATCTCCATTGAATGAATGTCGGCATCTTCTCATAAACGCCGGCGGCAAGTAAATGAGTGATTCGATTAAACGCTTTAGTATCACAGGAATAATAACGCCTTGCGTATAATTTTAAATTTAGTACTGTTCCAAATATGAAAAGTTCGGTGCCGGGACTATCCCGCGGAATTCAGGTGTGGAAAGTACTGTGTGAGCAGGGCGACGCGTCGCTTGACCAGATCACGCAGCGCACCGGTTTTCCCAAAGCATCCGTATTGCGCATGCTGCAAACGCTCTGCGATCTGCAGCTGATTGCGCGCGATGAAAAAACCGGCGCGTACCGTGCCACCGCCAGAATTGTGTTCGCTGCCGGCGCGGCGCCGGAATTTGAATTGCGCGTACAGCAGGCATTGGAGAAATTGTCGGCGGAACTGCAGGTGACGGCGGAATGGTATGAGCCCGGCGCAGATGGGTTACTGCTGGTGCGGCGCGCGTCGCCGCCGGATGCCGAAGTACGTGTGAAAGCGCGTGCCGGTTTTTTACGCCGGTGGAATGACGAGCTGGATGCAGTCGCGGTGCTCGGTTACGCATTTTATAACGCGGCGCCCAAAAGCCGGAGAGGACTGTGGCAGTACGGCTCGCGCGGCGAACGGGTGAAAATTCCGGCGGCAGACGCAAAAGAAATTATTTCAGCGGCGAAACGATCCGGCGCGGCAGCAGATGAAAATTTTAATGCCAACGGCGTGAAGCGTACAGCGGCCGCAGTGATCCGCGCCGGAAATTTATCCGGCGTGCTGAGTTTGGCAATGCCGTTTATGCCGGCGCTTGATTCGGAAATTCCGGCGCGTACAAATGCTGTGCGCACGGCGGCGGATGAATTGGAGAGTTGAACTGCAGAATATCGAACAAGGAATGTCGAATGACGAAGTAAAATCATTTCTGCGGTTGGAAACTCGGTATTCGATATTCAAAATTTAAAACCCTGAACCCTGAACAGAAAAGGAAATAATATGAGAATTCTATATCTGGATATTGATACACTGCGGCCGGATCATCTCGGCTGTTACGGCTACCATCGCAACACATCGCCGAATATCGATAAGATTGCAGCGGACGGTGTGCTGTTTGATC
>JBBADV010000027.1 GCA_041656295.1 Kiritimatiellales bacterium
GCGCGGCTGAAGCGATAGCACGGCGAATCAATGTCGCCGAGATGTCCGGTGTGTGCACCGGCAATTAAACGCTGCAGCGGTATGGTTTCTTTTTGTCCGTTGATGTTTGCGACAATATTTTCATTCACCGGCATTTCAACTTCGATACACATGCCTTGCGTGGCCGGCGTCATGTTATTCGGATTGGCTTCGCTTTTGGTGACGAAATGCACGGACCGCTCGCCGGTTTTTTCCCAGTGCGATGTGTAATACTCACTTTCGCCGCCGGTTTGTTCGACGGGCGATACAACTTCGCGCCCGCGAAAGCGCGGTTCGACATTCAGAATTTTTCCGGCGCTGATGCCGAAGTCAACTTCCCACGGTGTAATTTTTTTGCGCTCGCCCCAGCCGAGCTCGAGATAAAGTTTAGTGCGGATGATTTTGCCGGCCGGCGCCGGTTTCACATCGCATTCGGAGAAGCGCCGGAAGATCTGATTGTTTTTTACAATATCTACATAGTCGATGGCGCCGCCGGCGCTGACGTCGAATTCAATTTCGCGTGCGCCGGAATTTTGCAGAACAGAACCCATTGGATTGCCGTTGATACTGAATTTGAGAGCGATGCGGTCGCCGGTGATGGCGTAAGTGCGGCGTGCGCGAATGGCGTTCCAGAGGGCGTCGCGCGTTTTGCTTTCCGCCCAGACGCCGGTGGCGCCGTGGCCGTAGCTGCCGGGATGCCCGCTGTGATGATCGGTACAGCCGAGGAAACCGAAAATTTTTCCGGCGGCGAGTCCGTACTGCACAGTGCTTTCCCAGTCGGAGCCGCCCATAGAGTGCAGAAACGGGCGCGTGTTTTCGCTGGTTTCGGAACAGCCGTGCATGGAGATGAGTTCAACGTTCTGTTCAATTTCCGGCGCGAATGTTTCCCAGTTGATGCCGCGTGTGCCGCGCCGGTAGGCGATGTGGTGCGGAAAACTCATGACGTCATTTCCGGCGGCGTTGAGCGCGTTCAGGCGGTTATACAAATCCGGCAGACTTTCGGCATAGAGAATTTCGCCGGCGAGTTCTTTATAAAAAATGGTACGATCGCCATCGGAATTCATGTGAATTTCGAAGCCCGGAAAAATAATCATTTTTCCGGCGCGGTCGCGGGCTTTCAGTGTTTCAAGTATTTTCAGCCAGCCGGCTTTGAGGCGCGCAAAACCTTCTTTATGAAAATCGATAATGTATTGAATGCGCTCGTCCGGCGCCGGCATATCGGGCCAGTGCGCGTGTCCGGTAACGGAGCAGAAGTCGAGCTGTTCCTCCGCATTTTTGAGCGCATCTTCGAGCGGGCCGTGTCCATAGGAAATTCTGCAGTGCGTGTGCAGGTCGCCGAAATACGGATTCAGATTTTCATACGCTTTCATTTTTAATGCTCCGTTTTTAGAATGAGAATTTCACCGCAGATAATACGGATTTAAATTGCCGCAAAAACGCGCAAAAGACACAAAATATTCAACGTTAATTTGTGTTCATTCGCATAAATCCGCGGTTTAAAATTCGTTTCTATCTGTGTTATCCGCAGTTTCTTTATTCTGATTTTTGCGGCGACACGATTCATTCGGTTTGCTGGAATAAACCCAGCGGTAATAATCGGCGAGTTTCAGTTTTCCGGCAGCGGCATCGTCGATGAACACTTTGGCAACGGGATGATGCTGCAGAATAGACGCCGGCATAATTGCGGCAACCGGACCCTCGATGGTCGCGGCAATCGCGTCGGCTTTGCCGGCGCCGAATGCGAGCATCAGCGCCATGCGCGCTTCCATGATCGTGCCGATTCCCATGGTAATGCAGTGTTTCGGCACCTGTGATTCATCGCCGGAAAAAAAGCGCGCGTTATCAGCCACGGTCTGCTGCGTCAGCGTTTTCATGCGTGTGCGCGAAGCAAACGAGGAAACCGGTTCGTTGAATCCGATGTGTCCGTCTGATCCAATGCCCAGCACCTGAAGATCAATGCCGCCGGCGGCGATGATCGTTTTTTCATATTTGGCGCAGAACGCCGGAATATCTTTTGTCATGCCGTCGGGGATATGAATATTTTCCGGCGCGATATTAATGTGATCGAAAAAATTTTCGTGCATGAAGCGGTAATATGACTGTTCATGGTCCGCCGGCAGCCCGATGTATTCATCAAGATTAAATGTTCTGACGCCGGAAAAATCGAGTCCGTCCTTGTTGTGCATGCGGATCAGCTCTTTATACAGCAGCAGCGGCGTGCTTCCCGTGGCGAGCCCGAGCACTGCGTCCGGTTTTTTCTTAATCAACTGCGCTACAATTTTCGCCGCCGTACGGCTGCCGGTTTCTGCATCTTTCTGAATAATTACTTCCATGCGAATAACTCCTTTAATGATGTTTGCATTGAAACAAATTTCCCGGCGTCCGGCACAGAACAAAATTTACCGTTCTGCCACCGGCGCAGACGGTACAGCGTCGCGAATGAAAATTCCGGCGGCGTGCCGCCCTGTCCGCCGACGAGTTCGCCGCCGCGCCGCACATTATCCTGCATCCACGCCGGCAGCAGCAAATGGTACGGATTGCGCGCGACTTCTTCGGTGTGTAAGGAGAGCGCAGCTACCAGATCGGCAACGCAAACCGCATCGCCTTCAATCATCAGATCCGGATTGTCCATGGCGCCCCAGAATTCCGTTTCGATGGTGAAACAGGAAAATTCCGGCGGCAGTGCCGCCAGCGCTTCAGCGAGCAGAAAATGCGTTTTAATATGACGCGAATTCCAGTCGCGCTCGTGCGGGAAAAAAATAATCTCCGGCGCTTCGCGTTGCAGAATTTCCATGATTCCAGCGACATCCAGATTCATAAAATTGCTGCGCGGATAAATCTCCCAGCCGAGAAATCCGCACGCTGCTTTCAGCTCGGCAGCGCGGCCCGGCCGGCGCTTTTCATCGCTGCCGAACGTTACCGGCACATTAATAATTTTTACCCCCGCTTCGCGCATCAGCCGCAGCGGCAGCAGTCCGGTAATACATTCATCGTCCGGGTGCGGCGAGAAAAGCAGTGCTTTACGCTCTGCCGGTTGTACTGGCGTTTCAATTCCGGCCGGCGAAATGCTTTTTGCATTCTGCACACCGGCCTCAATATTCTTCACAAACTCAAGATACGGATTTGTCATTTTACTCCTCCATTCATTTTTTGAACCGCGGATAACACGGATGAAAACGGATATAAAAATTCAAACCACTAATTAACACTAATCAGCACTAATAATTAGTCATTCGAAGAAGGGCTTTGCGAACGCAAAGCAGCGAAGCGGCAAAATAACTGAAGATTAGTGGTTAAAATTCGTGTCCATTCGTGGTTAAAAATCCGTTTATATCCGTGTTATCCGCGGTTTTATTTTTCAAATCTCAGGTAAGCTCGCTGCAGCGACGGCCTGCCCGTGGCGTTTATCTTTTTCATCCGGCGTCACAATTTTAAGCTGTTCTGCCAGCGCCGGAAATTCGGACGTCAAAACGTTTTCAGCGTTCTGAATAATTATATCGCCGCCGGCGCCGGAGGTTACGCGGCCGAGCAGCAGCACTCGCCGGATTTCATAAAAGCCGGCATAGTGCGCAATGCTGTACCCGAGGCAGGTTCCGATGGTGGAATAAATTTTTGCGGCGCGCTCATCGCCGGCGCTCATCAGTTTCTGCACTTCAATCAGCTGTTCGGCGAACGGAAGTCCCGGCGCAAAATCAATTCCGGCGAGCGGCGCGAGCCGCGCAACACCCTGCTGCGAAAAATACTGCACGCCGCAGCCGATGTCGCCGGACCATTCATCCGCCGGCGCGTGCGCACGGTAATCCACCGGCGCAAACGCCAGCTCGTTCAGCCACGGCGTAATATTGCCGTCCGGCGTCACATACCCGGCGGCCATACTGGTGCCGAGCGAAATTCCGAGCACCGCGTTTTCATTCATCGACATTGATCCTGCGAGCGCTGTCACCTCGCCGTCGTTCACCACCTCAAACGGCACATTGTTCCAGCGCGCTTTCAGATCGAAAAAGATACGCCGGATTTTCCGCTCAAAATTTTCCGGCGACACACCGCGGAAGAGCGACGCCACTCGCACTTCGTTATTCACATACACGCCGGCGGCGCTCCCGCCGATGGCGTCCACGCGCGGCAGATGCGCCGCCGCGTGCTGCAGCGTTTCATGAATCCCGGTAATGTGATATTCAGGATCGTTTTCAAAATAGGGATTCCATTCGATCTCTTCCGAAAACACCACCTTGCCGTCCATTACGGCGGCGCACTTACGATCCGATCCGCCGAGATCAAAACCGATGCGGCAGCCGTCGAAATGACGTCCCAGCGCAACTGCCGTTTCGTTCTCCGGCGGAATTTCTTCCGGCGCACAAGCGAGAATCGACAACGGCTGTCCGTACACTTTTCCGCCGAAAAATTCATAATCAAATCTGCGCGCACCGGACGGTGAGTAGATCGCCGCGAGTTTTTTCGTGAACGCATCTGCGCCGGAAATCAGCACGGTACTCCCGCCGCGCTGCCACAGCAGAAATTTCAGCAGCCGTTCAAGATGGAACAGCGAGCACGCTTCGTTCGCCGGCGTCAGCGGCAGAAGTTTTGTTTCATACACTGAGCAGGTTTGGTCGGGACGCACGAATGCAATTCGCACCGGCACATCCGCAGTTTTACGATATTCACGATTCCACAGTGCCGCCGGAACAAAATCTGTATCCAGCACCGGTTTTATTTTGGGTTCACAATTCATGCCATAAGAATAAAATATGCGGCTCTAGAAGAAATATTAAATAGTTATCTTATTCGACTGACTTTTAACAATTCCGGCGGTAATTTTTTCGGCGTGAATGCCAAACTGCTCAAACTCAGTGATCCGTCCGACTACTTTCCGGGTACCGGGAACTCCCCGCTGCCTGCGCCGCAGAATATTCTGCTGTTTGCGCGCCATACCAAACAAAAGCTGCAGGAAGAAGCGCTGCTGAGCCGGTCGCATCACCGCTTCGTGCTGATTTTTAATCTGGAAACAGCCGGTTATGTTCACATCGATCACTTAACATTCCGTTTTTATCCCGGACAGATGCTGCTGATTCATCCGTTTCAGTTTCATCATTACAGTCACTTGGAAAAACAAAAATTGAAGTGGGGTTTCTGCACATTCGAGCTTGATCCGCAATCGTTTCTCGCGCCGCTGCGCAACCGGATTTTTAAGAACAGCGCTGCTGCCGGAAAACTGCTGGCGGAAATTCTAGAAACGTGGCTGGCAAAAAAAACCGGCGGCCAGGCGGAAAAACTGCAGGCGCTGGTGCTGCTGCTGTTAATTGCACTGAAGCAGTCAGCGGCCGGTGCACCGGCAGCGGTTCCGGTGCGCGCCGGCGGAAATATTCTGCACCGCGTGAACCGTTTTCTGCACGAACACCCCGCCGCCGGCATCTCTGATTTTGCCGAAAATTCCGGCGTATCTGAATCATGGCTGCGTGAAAAATTCCGTAAGACCGCCGGTATTTCACTCGGCAGTCATATTCGCAACTGCCGGATCAACCGCGCAATGATGCTGTTGCGCACAACCGATCTGCCCGTCGCCGAAATCGCCGGCGAAACCGGATTCAGCTCACTGCAGTCGTTCAGCCGCGCTTTTAAAACCGGCGCCGGCAAGTCACCGCGCGCTTACCGGAACAGTGCGGGATAGGAGATAGAGTTCGGGGTTCAGAGTTCAAAGTTCAGGATTCAAGATTCGGGAACGTGTAAAAAATCTTTGAAAAAATTTCCCCGCGAATTTTCACGAATAAACACGAATGTATTTCATTTTATGTTCGTGAAGACTGCCGCTCCGCTGCTTTGCATTTGCAAAGCCTTTCTTCGAGAGGCTTGAACTTGTGAAAGGCAGCCGCGCAAGGAGCCGCAACCGTGTCCCGCACCACAACTCTTTTACCAATCAATCTGTCTTTATCTGCAATATCTGCGGTTCTGCTAAAAATTAAATTGCTCTGATTCCGGCGGTAAATTAATTTTTTTGCCAGCCGGGCTGGCTACGCGCTTCATCAATGAATGTTAAAATGTTTTCGAACGATGTATCGCTTTCAACTGCGTGTGACGGCGAGAAGATGTAACTGCCGGCGGCACCGAGTTCGAGCAGCCGGCGCGATTCGCGGCGGACATCGTCCGGCGTGCCGAACGGCAGCGTTTTCTGAATACTGAGTCCGCCGTGAAATGTGAGCCGCCCGCGATATTCCGGCAGGATCGACCAGATGTCCATCACTTCTGGCTGAAACGGGTTGAAGCTGTTAAGTCCGGCGGCAATCAGATCATCGAACAATTCATCGACGTCACCGCAGGAGTGAATCATCACAAATTTTCCAGCGGTGCGCGCCGTACTGTACATGCGTTTGATTTGCGGATAAATATATTCGTGCCAGAGCGCAGGCCCCATAATTAATCCGTGCTGCTGTCCCCAGTCGTCGCCAAAATAAACAGCATCGATATCATATGTGAGTGCTTTCTGTACCTGCGCGATATTATAATCGGCAATTGCCGTGAGCAGTTCATGGACAAATTCCGGATGATCGATCATGTCGATCATCAAATTCTCCATACCGCGCAGTGTCCATGCACGTTCGAAAAGAGAGAAGCCGAGCTCAAACACGCGAAAGCAGTCGGCGCGCGCGGCAATATTTTCTTTGATGCCGGCGAAGAAACGTGCATCGCATGGATCAGGAAATTTTACACCGCTCATATCCGGTTCAGGAATAACGCAGCCCTGTACAACGCCGATGTCTTTATCAACGCTCCGGTCCCATACTACACCGAATACATCGCGAAAATGATCGTTACCGATGTCTTCAAAAAATCCTATATCGCTGCCCAGCCGGACAATATGATTGTCCACTGCCGTTTCCAGATCATCTGTTTTAAAATGCTTTTTTAACATCTGTTCCGGTTCATGTGTAAATTTGTACGACCACGGCACATACGGCGGTTTTTTTCCTTCCAGCACCATTCGAATCACTTCACGTTTTGTCATAAACTTCTCCGGTTCATCGGTTACATTCAACACTGTGCAATTTTTTTTGTAAATAGAGTCGACAGCAATAAATATGGACTAAACTGCAATATAACTTAATATTTATTCCATGATAAAAAAACCGTTCGCTGCTGTGCTTCAACCGGAACTTCAGGACATGCTGAATCATTTTTCATCACTGCTGAACGTGCGTACCGGATTTTTCTCACCGTCCGGAAAAGAAATCTGCGCCGGCCTGAGCCGTCCGGTTTGCGAGTACTGTTTGCAGCGGAGAACTGATCCGGCGTTTAACGAAAAATGCCGGCGGCTGGATGCAAAAATGATTTTACAGGCGCAACAAAAAAACCGCCCGCTTTCATATCGCTGTCATGGAAATTTAACCGAAGCCGTCGTTCCGGTTTCACTGCACGGGCGCTGTGCCGGTTTAATTATGATCGGCCAGTTTCGTACGCCGGAATGCTCCCCGCCGGAAAAACTGAAACCGCTGCATGCAAAAACACCGCTTTTTTCGGAACAGCAGGTTGCGGATATGCTGCATATACTCCAGCTCATGGCGGATCAGATTTCAATACACAGCTTAGTTCACCTGCGCGATTTTGATTTAATTCAACCGCTGATTGACCGTATTGAAAAAAATCCGGAACAGACCATCAGTGTGAAAAAAGCAGCGGCACAAACCGGGCGCAGCCCGTCCGGTTTTGCGCATCTGTTTAAAAAACTCACTGGCGTCAGCTTCCGGCAGTATCAAATTAATCGCCGGCTGCAGGAGGCCAGCCGTTTGCTCAGAACATTCCCGCACATGCCGGTCAAACAAATCGCCGAACAAACCGGCTTTAACGACCCTCTCTATTTCTCACGCCTTTACCGGAAAAATTTCGGGCACGCGCCAACACATAAAAAATTTATTCCGCCATCAGCCGGCTGATCATCGGATCAACCTGTTCGGCCCAGACGCGGTAGCTGTCTTCATTCAGATGCAGCAGGTCCGGCATCACACTGCGGCGCAGAACGCCATCGGCGTCGAGAAATGCCTGGTTGATATTGAGGTAAAATATTTTTTTATTATCGGCGATCTTTGCAACGGTTTCACTGGCTTGATCATTTTTCGCCCACTTCTCATTATACGTTGCGTCGCCGGTTTTATCTGCGCGTTGCGCTGCATCGCCGCGCGGGAAGATTGCCAGTACCAAAATTTTAGTTTCCGGCAGTTTGTGACGAATACGCGCAACAATCGCTTTAATTCCATCAGCAATTTCTTCGGCGCTGTCACGGCCGGAATTATTGGTGCCGATCATAATCATTGCGACTTCCGGATTGATTCCATCCAGCCCGCCGTGATCAATACGCCACAGCACATGCTCTGTGCGGTCACCGGAAAAACCGAGGTTCACCGCATTGCGCGGCGTAAAATATTCATCCCATGCTTCTTTGCCTTTACCTTCCCAGCCGTGAGTAATTGAATCGCCGATGAACACCAGATCCACATTACCGGATTGTATCGCCGCCAGTTTTTCTTCATGGCGCGGCATCCACCAGTCGCGATCCGTACGATCCACCGGCATCACCGCTGCGTGCGTTTTTCCGGCAAGTTCCTGTTCCCACTGCGGCGTTGAATTAAAACATCCGGCGACGAATCCGGCGCACAACAGAACAGATAAACCCTTTATAAACTTCTTCATTACAAACCTCCGGCTCAGCGTTAAACAATCAAAAGACCGGTAAATAAGTACTGTTCCTTTTGCCTGCAGGCAAGTTAAGTTTTCCGCTTATTCTCAGAAATAAATATTCTGAAGTTTTTATTTCCGGGACATTGTCGATTTCCCATAAAAATTTCGGGACACCGATCAGGATTTTCAACTGTTATAATCGAGGCTTTCCCGGTTTTTACAATTGTGATGTTGTGAGAAACTCCGTATTTGAAGAGTCCTGTCCGGAAATAACCTGGTGAAGATAAGCTTAAAAATGAATCGCCGAATTTCGGTTAATTCCAAGCCGTTCAGCAGTGGTTCATGAGTTGAGCAGACGCAGTCACAGCAGATTATCCAGCGTACCGGTTATCGCAAGAACCGGTTTTTTACTTGGTAAAGAGGCTGTAAATCCAGCGGGGCGTTCCGGTCAGATTCAAGCGTATCTGTTCCAAAACAAAGCGAGGACAGGGTACTGCCGTTCTGGGTGGAGAGAGAGAAACCGCCGCCGCTGCGACGAAAACGCCCTCTCTTGAACTTGAAACCCGTAATACCCTGAACATGCTTTAATTCGCCGGTTGTCATCTGTTTTCCTTTCTTTTGTAATGCACTGAAAAAACGACAGCTGGCTCTTTTTTTAATCCTGAAGACACTTCTTCGTGATGAACCGAATTTAATCCGGATATTTTTTTACAATCTACCCCAATCTACCGTTCTGATAGAAAAATGATTTTTCTGGTTAACTAATGTGCCGGTAAACGGTAGCTTCTCAATTTCCGCGCTTGTAGTTCAATGGATAGAACACTGGCCTCCGAAGCCGGCGATCTGGGTTCGACTCCCGGCAAGCGCACCAGTTTGTAAGGATTAAGACTTCTGTTTTAACCCTTTATTTATTGATAAAAAATGTTGTGCCGCGATGTGAAGGGAAAGAGAGTCTTTTTGCATGCACCGGTTCTACGGCAGCTACCTGTTCTTGTAGTCATATCTTATAACGATATACTCTAGGGCGTGTTAGCACTGTTGCATTTCATGCCGGGATGCCGTAAAAATTCCGCATGAAACTTACACAGGAACAATACGACCGGATTGCCGATGTGTTTCCGACGCAGCGCGGCAATGTCTCTTTGGAGAATCTAACCGTAAAGATACATCTGGTTGCCGCAACTGCTCGTCAGGCAGTAATTTTCTGCCTGTCTGCCGGCAACGAGGGTGACGCGCGCCGCGGGGCAGAGAATTGCTGATGCGCATGGGCAGAATCCCGGAACCGTGCCATCTGCTTATGGATCGTGCGTATGAAGGGGATGAAACCCGTGAACCGGCTCAGGCGCTCGGGTTTATACCTGTTATTCCACCTAACCCGAACCGGAAAAACCCATGGGATTACGATACAATAATCTATAAAAGACGGAATGAGGTTGAGCGACTCATCCGGCGGGTGAAATCCTGTCGCCGGGTATTCACCCGTTATGACAAACTGGACATTATGGTTTTGGGGTTCATTGTCTTCGCGTTCATTATGGAATTCTTACGCTTGTGTTAACACGCCCTAAACATCTAATGTACTTAATCATCTATACCAGCCTCAAACTCATTAACATCCCGTCCGTTCACGTCTCTTCGCCGCCAATACCATCACCAATCCCACCAGCAGAATGAATCCGCACACACTGAAAATGCAAAGCCGGCCGGACAGATCATTCGGCACCAGAAGCAGAAGCATCAGCAGCGCGCCGGTTGCAGCAGAAAGCCGTCCGATGATACGAAGCTGAAAACTGTCATTCGCAGAACCAACCTCTTTTTCAAAATTGATCGGCGTGTGCATCCGCCGGTAAAATTCTTCGCAGCGCTCTTTATATTCCTGCGGGCTACGTTTATAAAAAAGCGCGGCAATCAGATACGCACTCACCGAGAAAAGAACAACCATGAATCCGCGCAGCTGATAGCTCATTCCAAGATTAAATATTTTATCAATCAGTGTCGGCAGAAATCCCGCCAGCATAGAGACAAACACCGCCCACGACGCTGTGCGCTTAACGAACAGACAAAGAATCATCGGTATCTGCAATGGAAGCATGAAGAAAGCGACGATATTGAGGAACATATCGAAAATCGAAACGCCTTCCATCCGTGAATAAAAAATGGCAACGGCGGTAACGACCATTCCAAGAAGAAACGTAGCAATCTTTCCGGCGAGAATCTGTTTGGCATCGCTCCATTCCGGCAGCCTGAACCAGCGCCGGAAAATCGGCAGCATATCGCGCACCAGCATTGCCGCATTCCGGTTTAAACCGACATCCATTGAGCTGACCGACGCACAGAACATCGCCACAATCAGCAATCCGATCAAACCGGCGGGAAGGAGATTCTGTCCGGCAATCACATAAGAAAACTCCGGCGCTTTCAGCGGATTCGGATGCGACGCCATCACCTGCGCGCTGTACAGCAGCCGCGATGTCATCGGCGGAATGAACCAAAGAAACGCGCCGGCAGCCATTAACACGGCGGCAAACAACGACGCTTTGTTCGCTTCGCGGCCGTCTTTCGCCGAAAAATAACGAACCGACTGAAAAATTCCGGTCTGCGAAATGAATTGCGTCAGCCCGGTAAATATGAACCAGGTTAAGCCGTATTTCGCCGCCCAGAATCCACCGGTTCCTTCTTTCGGACTGAACAGCTTGTAGGATGCAGCAAGCTGGCGATCCGAGTGAATCATGGAGAAAAACTCACGGATTCCCCCAAGTTTATTCAGACAAAGAATCGCAACCAGAGTGGTCATTGAAATCATGATCAACCCCTGAACAAACGAATTTGCCATGATTCCCCAATTGCCGCCGACGGTACAATAAATTGAAACGATAATGCCGACAGAGATAATCACCCACATCGCCGGAGTTTCAGGAAAAAGTTTTTGCGTGAACACCGCCAGTCCGTAAAGCACCAGGCCGGACCAGATCATATTGTTGATCACAAAAATATACGCCACCAGCTGTTCCGTCTTTTGCCCGAAACGCATACGGACAACTTCAGAAATGGTTACAACGCGCAGCTGCCGATACATCGCCGCAAATCCCAGCGAGCAGATCAGCAGCGACAGAACGTTCGCACCGTAAATTGCCATTGGATTCCAGCCCGCTTCATAAATTCCGACAGCGTTTCCAACGAATGTGTGCGCGCTGATGCCCGCCATGAACATGTTAATGCCGACAAGCCACCAGGTACCCTTGCTGCCGGATTTAAAATATTCGTCGCTGTTTTTATTCTGCCGGCTGAACAGCACCCCGACCAGAACCAGAAAACAGAGATACGCGGCAATTGTAATAATTTCAACCCATGGTACGTTCATAAAAACAACTCCTGTTAAACAAAACTCACTATTGATTAAGAAAAACGTTAAATTAAAAAATTAAACGACGTTGCCAAGTATCGATACCAGCTTTATTTCTTATTTCATATTTTTCATCATAAGTGCTGAATTTAACATTTCCTGATACAGTATTAATTGCACATCAAGTAGTTCATCGAAGGTAAACAACGTAAAATTTTTATCTGCAAGACCATGGGGGCTTTCAAATGTAAATACATCCGAACCGCTGACATGATAAATTGCTGAAATTAAATTATATGACGGAGGAATATCACCCTGTTCTTCGCTCAATTTAAAATTACGAAACTTCAATCCGCATGCTTCCAGTTTTTTATTGTAATTTATTGAAAGTGCTTTAATTCGATGTTTAACCTCAACAGGGACATATGCCGGACATAAAAGCTCGGGAGCTTCTTCATGACTATGCAGAGATACAGTCAAATCGGGAATTTCGTTTCGTGCCAAATCAAGGATCGTTTTCACTTCTGTACTCATGGGATCAAAAAATTCATCATGCATCAGATTAACCCCATTATCATTAAAATATCCTCCTAAAAATCCATAGTTTTTCATTGGGTGTTGACGTTTAACACGAGGCCAGCCACATAATGTACCATCTGCCCACGTTCCTTGCCCCCAAAATCGAAGGTCTTCAAATTTCATGCCTTGTAATGATTTCGGTATAAAGCGGTCAAGCCCATCAGGATTGCTGCATGGAATAATTACCAATCGGCACTGTGCGCCTGCATTCTGTAATTTTTCCCAAGGTCGTCCTCGTAAATCTTTGCCTGTTTCCATTACATGGATAAAGTTCATCAAACCAATAACTCCTTCAGTCTCATGCCCATGTACAGGACCCACAAATAATATTACTGGTTTTTTTCGTGCTTCTTTATCACAAAAAACAGATGGTTCATGAGCTCCTATCGCAGAGTTAAAATTTGCGCTTCTAGGCTGCACCTCCTGTTCGCCGTACGTAATAACATATATCTGCCGTCCTCCAGCTGATTTTGTCAAGTCACGTACAGTCCCAGCCTGAATACATAAAAGCTTGTTTTTCATTTCTTTTGAATCAGTAATCCAAAACGCCGGCAATGTCCGTACAGGTATATGAGCAACCGCTTCATCCAGTGTCATCGTTAATTGACATTTTAAATTGGGTTCTTCAGCTGTAGAAAAATTAAAAATTATTACCAATGTTATTATCCAGTTGAGTATTAAATTTTTCATGATGTTTTTTCCTATCTATTTTCTCCCTTCAAAAAATATTTTAACTGACAAGTCGCCGAAAAGTTTGTGCTTCTATCAGAAACTGTTCGGGATCGTCATGAGGAACGAATTCCATTAGTGCATAATGAATCCCCTCTGAAAGTGGAACAGAAAAATAGCGCTTCCACTCCGCCTCAGACTTTTCAAGAGGGCGACGAATAATGTTTTCCCCCCAATTTCCACAAGAGGGATTAAATTGCCAATTGAAGACATGTAAATTTATGATGCGATCTTTAAGCATGTTCAAACCCTGCAAACGATAATCGAAATCGGCCAACCAGTAAACCGGCTGCCAGTAAAGATATAGGTTAGGATGGCTGACTTCTTTAAGTAATTTCTGTGCAGAAGCATTGCTGTCGGTGAGCGAACTAACATGGAATTCGAGCGCAAGACGTACACCAGCTGATGAAGCTAAATCAAGGTCTTGACGCAATTTTTCAACAAGAGTTTGTCGGTATTTTTCTGAAATCAATTCAGAGGACTGATTGCCTGCCCAGATGCGAAGCGTATCTGTTCCGAGAGTCAGAGCACTGTCTAAAAACGGCTGAAATATCTGTTCCTGAGTTTCATCCAATATTCGATAATAGGAGCCATAGGATGAAATTTCGAGTCCGGCATCGGATGTAATCTTTCTGGCTTTTTCCGCCGCATCGATGTCACCAGGGGGAACATGAATGTCGCTCCCCCACTCAATGGCATCCAGGCCTGCTTTTTTTGCAAGATTTGTGATTTTTTCAATACTAAATTGTCGAAATGTAATGGAACAAATTCCAGTCTTTAGCATAGCGTTCCTTTCTAAATTCAATTCTATTGCCTTTCACTTACATGCCACCGATTGAGACCCTGACAAACGAATGTAGATATTAATTTCTTCGCCGGCAGAAGCTGGAATTTGCAACTCAATCCTCTTTAAATTTTTAATTTGCTTATCCAGCGCTAATGGTGGCGGATCAAGAGATATAATGGTAAACGGGATGGACGGATGTGATAGATTCTGTAACTCCAATTCTTTTTCATCAATTCTAAGTTTTGCCCCTTCTGACATGATTTCAGTATCGGCAATAGTTATGAATTGCCAAGTGACAAGTTCTGTTTTTTCTGCCGGAATAATTTGATCCTGAACAGTAAGTGATATCGAACTATCTTTGGTAAATGTTCGTAAGGCACGTTTTGTCAAATCACCGAAAGAAGCTGTCATATCAAAAATCACTATCGGCTTGTCACCGTCTCTGAAATCAATCAATTCGGTTTTACCGTCAACTCGGTATGACTGATTGTTAATGGTGATTGTGCTGTGACCAAAATTATTTTTTGTGAGCAGAGTCCAGCGCTGACTATTCTGTGTAGCGCTCCATAAATCAAATCCTGTCTTTTCAATATTATAATAACTCTGATTTCCACAATCGATTCCCCAGCGAACCCCATCCAGCTCAAAAATAAAAGAGCCTCCATCCATGTTTCCATGATTGAGCTCTGCCTTGCCACCGACAGCTGCAAAATAATAATGCCGAGGGTCGTTGTTACCACCAGTAAAGACTGCAACCGGCTTGAGGCCCCGCGCACACCATGCAGTAGGCAGTTCAGAAGCAGTCGTCTGTTCATACTGCGCAAGCCAGATCAGACAGAGTCCCATAAAGCGCCCCGGATAGCCTATTTTACCAAGGGGGCGAAGAAATCGGTTTTTCTGGTAATAAACCGCATCGCCGGTCCGGGCGGCAAACCACGCCAGAGTGATTTCATCATTGTTGCAAACATCTGCGCAGTCAGAATAATTGTAGTACCCATTTGACGATTCGGTCATTAGCCGGAAAAGAGCACTTTCCATAAATCCAGGAGAGTCTGAAAGTCCAAAATCTGTGCCGAATGCATTTTCCAGCATAGAGATGGTGATGACCGTATAGATGGTCCCGTATTCCCAATAAGACGGGCCTTCAGGATAAATACCGTCCGGTGCATAATCCGCAAGTGGATTTTGCAGGCTGTCAAGCGCTCGCCGAATTGTTTTTGCTGCTAATTGCGGTTCACGTTCTGCAATAGTAAGCGCCGCAGCAATCAATCCCCCATGACAGACTTGGCTCCAGTTATGTGATACATTCATCCACCATGTGTCTTTATTATCCAAAAAACTGGGGTTAATCGCTTTTTCGATCAGCGCATCCATCGCCAAATCAATTGTTTCCCAAGGGAGATCGCCTGCCGTCCAATCAAGTGCAAGCGATACCGCCAGTGCCATTTCACCGACGTCAAGGAAATGTTCTGGATTCCAGTCAGAAAAATTACATACAGAAACAACCTCATCATTCAAACGCGCCAGTATCTTTGGATCTTTCTCTATACAGTACACTATGCCCAAGACGTTAATACGGTAAAGTTCTCTTCGGGAAATACCCAGCATCCTGTGCCCAAGCTTGACTCGCTCTTGGAGAGGCTGAGTCTGCACAGTTTTTGCATGCATTTTTAAAAGAGTGTATACATTTTTAATAGCTGGATCAGTTATTATTTTTTCTTTTAACCTCTGCTTGACCTCCGGTGTCAGCACCAAACGAGGTCGCGTATGATTTAGATGTGTGTTAAGATATTCTTCCGTCATAGGATTAAATATCATTTGCTTCGCAAAGATTTGTCCTGCACCAAACAGGGCAACAATAATGCAAAATTTATTAAATCGTAATTGCTTCATGATCATTCCTTTCTTTAGGTCTCCGGCAAAGAAAGCTTTTTTCCAAAAATAAACAGTAATTGTGTTTTTTCAGGAATTATTCCGGACTGCATCTGAATATCCTGCCTAAAGTCTCTGGTAAAATTTATCTTCCCTTTACAGGATATTTTTCCGCCTAATGCTCCCGTTCGGTTGAAGTAAATGTCCCATTGACTGCCATCAGCAGTTAAGGTTACTCCATAGAAATCCTGTATTTGTAATAATTCTGTCATGGTCATCTCACCAATATTTTGATCAGTCACCTGCAGAACATGCAGAAAACAGTCATTAAGTTGTTGAGTAGAAGGCTGAACTTCAACTCGCCATCGTCCAGCAGTGTCATGTATTGCTTCTGCCATTTCTTCATCAGTAAATGGCAACGGCCAGTTACGGCCTGCTGACCAAAATTCTCTACCCGCGCCACCCACAGTTGATATGATGGAATTTACGGGCAGAAGAGTTCGGCAAAACAATCGACGATTCTCGTGATCAGCGTAAAAAATATCTTCTTTTAACTGCGGCTGGTTCACCGTATGCAACAACCATGTTTTTGGATATTCTGAACGAATACTGTTAACGCGGTCAAAAATCACAAAATAATTCGGTCGCAGAAAAACCATCTGCCGTGTCACCAGACTGACCTTTTCCGGCAGATCGCCCCCGCCTCCATGGAAATAGCAACCAGTAGCATCGCCTGCAACATACGTATAACTGGCATTGGTTTCAAAGGCTTCCAGCCGGGACCCTGTGAAATTATGCTGCCCGCCATCCATAACAGATGCTTTCCCCCAATATGTTGTCGTTGGTTCATTTGTTTGATGAACGAGAATCGTGTTGTGAGCAACGCTTTGTATATAATAGTTTAAAATATGATCTCTATTTTTCTCTACCTCTCCCGACCGGTCTCCGCTATCCAGTGCTAAAAAACTATCATCTGAATAAATAGTAAAACTGAGTGCGTCATAATGACGATGATGTTTCAACTCTCCTCCACAGGCAAACAGGCAATATACATTATGAGGGGGTTCAGGTATTGTTTCAAAAGTAAAGTTATTGATCGTCGCCTCTCCGACCTGCCTGTAATGGCCGAATTTGATGTACAGCTCTGATCCCGGTGCTGCTGCTGCAGTAACCGTGCTGCTCGTATAAAGAGAATTATTCAAAAAATAGTGCATAGACCACTCCGTGCCGATTGTATTAAGAATAATTGAAAGAGTGACATCTCCTCCGGTATAAAGTCTTTGTCTTTTAGTACTGCTGTCCGATACAGCCGTGACATCACCGTTGAGCTGAGCATAAAACCGTGAAAAACTATTCTTGTCCGGTGCATGTTCCAGTTCGTCGCCACTTGTACAAAAAGAAATGCCGCACCATGCAGTGTTTGCGGTATCGATTGCTCCCATTGTAAACTCGGCTGTTAATTGATAAATCATGCCAGATTCCAATGTAAAAGGAAGCGCGGCGGAACTGTTTGCTGTAG
>JBBADV010000028.1 GCA_041656295.1 Kiritimatiellales bacterium
TACGGATGTCCAACTTCCTCTGGACGGTAGAGTTTTGACCACGGCGCCGGCGATTCAAACGGCGGGTGCGGTTTAATCCAGCTCGACCACAGCATGAACGGACGGCTTTTGTCGCGGCGGTTTAAAAAATCAATCGAGCGGTCGGCAACCCAGCTTGACTGGTGCGCCTCTGCCGGAAACTGTGACGGCTGGGGAATATAATAATATTCGCTGCGCATTCCGCCATCTTCGAGCACATATGAATAACCATGTTCGCGCAGCCAGGCGGCATAATCGTTGCCGCCTGCTTCCCACACCTCTTCGTGCCGGTCGCGGCTTTCAAAACCCCACATGCGCAGCGGGTCCGGCGAAAAGTGCATTTTGCCAACGCCGTGCGTCTGATAGCCGCCGCCGTTCAGCAGCTCCATAAAGCTGGAGAGATTCTGCGGCATGGGAACATTGTCGGTACAGTCGGTAATGTGCGCCGGCAGTCCGGTGATGAGGCTGCAACGGCCGGAAATGCATACCGGCGACGGTGTGTAGGCGCGCGCAAACGCGGTGCCTTCGCGCACCAGCCGGTCCAGTGCCGGCGTTTTTATAACGGGATTACCCAGCGCCGCAATCGTATCAAAGCGCTGCTGGTCGGTGAACAGAAAAAGAATGTTCGGTCGTTTATTCATTTGCTATATAGAATGTTGCTTCATTTGCTGAAATTATTTTTGAACTCATTTTTACTCCGCCGTCCACCGGAAATGCGGCGTGCACTGTGAGCGGATACTCTTTCCACGGTGAATCCACTGTGCCGGAAATTAAGTCACCGGAAATCGTCAATTCAGAAAATTCCATGCCGCCGCCGCTGAAATGAAAATCGGTTCCAAGCAGCACCGGCGCATCGCCGCGCCACGCCGCAAGCCGCAGCAGGCGCATCCCGTGCGCCGGAATTGTTAAAACGATTTTTGCACCGCGCGACTGAATGCCGTAAAATCTCTGATCGTGAAATTCAAATACGGCCAGTTCAGTGATCTCTTCCGGCAGACGGCATTTTGATAAATCAACGGTGATCTCTTTTTCTGTGTCATTCCAGTTGCCGGCTGCCAGCGTCCACCACGGTTCAACTCCGGCGGCACGCGGCTGAACATCCGTCTGGAAAAAGTTCGGACAGCGCGGTGTTGAATAATTCAGCGGGCGGGCCGGAATTCCTAATGCCGGAATAAAATGCCGGTACAGCGCACGGCGGTCATCGTCCAGTTCTGTAAAGCGTTCACAAATGCAGGTATTGCCGCCGCCGGTATATTGACTCAGCGCAACGGTAAAGGCTTCTTCGTCAGTGAACAGTCCGAGACTCAAATCGTCGCGCAGCACGCCGGGACGAAACGGTTCCGTGCGGCGGCGCAACGGACACGCATCCGGATCGAACCGGATGAAGTGGTTGATATAATTGCGAATGCAGCCCTGCTTTATTTTAATCAGCGTGCCTTTCCAGCGCGCGCCATCCGGCGGCGTCCAGAAGCCGAACATATCATTGGTCGCACGCAGTGAATCGTAAACACCGGCGTTGGCGGCATCATTAATTCCGCCGCACGAAACAATATAACTTTCGTCGCCGAGCACTTCGCGCAAAACGTTACCGGCGAGATAATATGCTTGCGCGCGATTCATTTTCCGGTCATGAAACTGAATATTTTCGTTCAAAATAATAGAACGCAGAAAATCGGTTTTGTGATAGGTGAAGCCCCATTCTAAAAGTTTAGAATAAACGCCACGCATGTAATTGCGATAATTTGGAGCAGTCGGATCAATTGCAAACGCATCACCCTCAATATAATCAAACTGCAGCGGTTCGCCGGTGCGCGTGCGCGCAATCAGATCGGGATATTTTTTCACGGCGTCCGCCGTCCCCCGAATCATAGTTGGGCACGTCCAGATCCCGGGCATCATGCCGGCGGCGCGGATTTTTTCTGCCACGGCCTTCATCCCTTCGGGAAAGCGGTGATTCGCGTTGTAGTCGCCGAGTTTATCCATCCACCCGTTGTCCAGTTGGAATACATCGATCGGCAGCGGACGTTTTTTTAATGCGCTTAATGTTTCGTCCAGATCGGCGGAACAGAAATCAAAACCGTAAAACTGCCAGGTGCAGAAAATATTCAGCGGCGTGCGCGCCGGCGCCGGAATGTTTAATTCCCGCATTGAGATTTCGGTGAACATTTCGCGCATCATCACTTCATCGTCGCACGCGGTAATCAGCATCCAGTGGGTGGTGCGCTCTTCGCCGGGATCGACCGTTATGCCGTCAAACTCGCACCGGCAGCGGATGGTTTTTAATTCGCTCGTGCCGGGAACCTGACTGACAGTAAAGGTGGTTAAATGTTCAGTTTGGCCGATGATACCGAAAAAGAGCCCGGCGCGGTTTTCGTGCCGTTTATTTTTGATATAAAAAAACGGTTCAGCGCAGATTTCAGCGCGGTTTAAAAAGTCGGCCTGATTGCCGGTCACACCGCCGCCGGCTTTTATTTTTCCGCCTTCAAGCGCGGCGTCTTCGAAGTTTTCATCATCGTGCACAAAATCGAACGCACCGGGCACATCGGTTTTCTGCCGGCAGGTTTTGAGAAAGCGCCAGTGCTCCATGCCGTCGCCGGAAAGTTCGAGCGACGCCGCGCCGGAAATCTCCAGCGGATAGAGTGCCGATAATTCCACCGGCGTTGCGCGCCGGTTTTTGGCAATCAGCCGGACGCCGCAATAACGGCAGTCGTTGCTCATAAAAATTTCGCGGCGCAATTCGATTCCGTCATTCAGCGCAACCGCGCCGGAAACTGTTCCGTGCAGCGATCCGATGTTTCCCGCGCGGCTGTACGGCTGATTAAATTCCGGTTCGACCGGCGCCGGCGAATTGAAAAGTTCGACCGCCGGGATTTGTGCAGCCATGCGAAATGAATCCGCATAAAGGCTGTATCCGCCGGTGTTGAGCTTTAGTGAAAATCTGGTCATTTTTTAATTTCCGGTACGCCGTGCTTCGAGTTTCCGGCGCGTTTCGTCGGCGCACTCAGCAGAGATTGGATAACGGCTGACGAATAGAATTGCAAGCAACAGTCCGACCACCGGAATTACAGTAAAACAGATCCGCATCGCCTGAATGGCTGCCGGCGATTGCGCTGCGCCGAGCTTGGCATCAAAGCCGCTGGCGTTGAGAATCACGCCGATAAACAGCAATCCGACCGACACGCCGATTTTCATCACGTTGCTGTACATCGCGCTGTACATCCCCTCCCGCCGCACACCGGTATGCAACTCATCTTCATCGCAAATATCGGCCACCATCGACGGCGCAAGAACCCATAAACACGAAAGCCCCGGCGACATCATCACAGAGACAATAAACTGCAGACACGGATACTCCGGAACATACGTTACATATTTGAGCATCGAACCGGCTGCCGCGAGCGTCAATCCGCCGATCAGCGTTTTCTTTTTGCCGATCTTTGATGATATCCAGCTGATCACCGGCGCGGCGGTGATGCCGCCGCACAAATGATAGATCATGCCGCCAAATGCCAGGTAGGTGGATGCTGCTTTGGCGTCGCCGCCGAAAACATAATAGATATTAATGTATATACCAAGCTGGCCGATCATGAACAGTCCGAGACACGCACAGATCACCGCGCAGATCAGCAGCACAAACGTGCGGTTTTTCAGCGTAACCAGCAGGCTGGCAAATAATGGAATGCATTCTTTCGCTTGAGTCTTCGCAAACCGTTCTTTTGAACACACCGCCGGAATAATGGACGCAACAATCATAATTCCGGCGATGAACAGTGAAACTGTCCGCATGCCGTCGAGTGTATTTTCAAAGCAATCCATCTGCGTCAGCCGGAATATCCACTGGATGGAAAAACCCGCCAATGCCGAAAAAAATGCCCGGAACGCCATGATGCGTGTGCGTTCATTATAGTCTGTGCTCAACTCATAGCCGAGCGCGTTAAACGGCACTGAAAAAATGGTGTAGAATGTATAGAATGTAATGGAACCGATCAAAAACCAGAGGAAATAACCTATTTCACTCCAGCCGCCGGACGGCACCCGCCAAAGCAGCACATACATGAAGGCCGCCAGAACCCCGCCAATCAGCATATACGGACGGCGCCGGCCGAACCGGCTGCGCGTGTTATCTGAAATTCCCCCCATGACCGGATCCGTAAATGCATCCCAAAGGCGCGCGGAAAAAATTCCGAGACTGACCAGCGCCGGATTGACACCGAGAAAAATATTAAACACCTGATTCGCCATCGTGTTGACGCTGTTCTGCATCAGATTATCGGCCGTACTGCCGACCCCGAAGGCTGTCTTCTGCCAAAATGACAATATGCCGGCTCTTTGTTTATTTTTTATCACCATCTTTTAATTCCCGTTTCAGCCTTGTTTTGCATACTGTCTCTTTTTTATTCTTTCCCTGTGTTTCATTCCGCTTAATTAAAATTCAGAAGATCCGTATTTCCGCTATGTCGTATATCCAATCATTCAACTTCGTTCAACCAGCTTCGGTGACTCCTCTTCAGAGTGCAGCATCTGTGATCAGAAGCAGCCGAATTGTCTTTCCTGTCTCCGCAACCACCCCCGTGACCGCAATATTATCCAGCAATATGGCGGAAGTACCGCCAACTCCGGTAATTCTGAATGTGACACTTTTGCCGGCAGCCAGCGTGTAATCAGCTAAACTGCCTAACATGACATCGAAATCACTGAAATCGGTATCATTCTCTGTCGCATTGGCACCACGAGACGGTAAATTAATCGTTGCCAAGTCGCCTGTAGTAATATCTCCGGAAATAACGCTAACGACGAGCTGCGAAATGCCCGCTGGATATGCACGGTATGCATCAAACCGGAATGCAGTTAGGTCGTATGACTGGGTGCCTGTATTTTCCACAACAAATTCGACATACTTGTTAATATTTAGCCCTATAGAGCCGTCGCCTTTTCCGGCGCCGGGGAATTCGGCTCCGTATGTTTCGTCATTGCTGCCATTTTTGGGTGACTTATAGATGTTGCTGTCGACGACCGCGATTTGAGCCTCGATACCCGCGGCAAACACATTCGCGTTCCAGATGCCGCCAGTCATTGGTCCTGCATCATGCCAGCCGGCAATGATCAGTTCCGCCTGAACTGCGGTTATTCCCATAGCAAACAATGCCGCTATCGCTGTAACTGTTTTCCTGCTCATTGTATTCTCCTCCCTCCTTATGCTGTTGCATTTCTTTGCTCTTCCCGGGCAAATCCCTCACGTGCACATGTAATGCCTGGACCGGAAACTCCGCACGGGGGTTGCAGGATTCTCCAGAGTCCCGGCAAATAGAAATGCGCCGGCATTCAAAACAAATATGATGGTCAATATGCCGACCCAGAAAATTTTTTGTTTTTTAATCATAGTCCGGTCCTCTATTGCGGGCCGAGACAGGCGCCTTGCCATCTTCCGTATTAACGGCGCTCAAGGGACTGAGCGCCCAGCCATCACGCGTAAAACTTCAAAGAGCCGCCGGACCGGCGGCTCTTTGAAATTATGATTGAATATTTTAGCGACGAACGCTGCGGCGGATTCCTAACAATCCAACTATTCCTGCGACCAGCAGGCCGGCCGCTGCCGGTTCCGGTATTATCCCCGTGACCGCAATATTATCCAGCAATATGTTAGACGTGCCGCCAACTCCGGTAATTCTGAATGTGACACTTTCGCCGGCAGCCAGCGTGTAATCAGCTAAACTGTCTAACATAATATCGAAATCATCGAAATCGGTGGCATCGGGGGTCGCTGGGGTAGAACCGTGACCCGGCAAATTAATCGTTGCCAAGTCGCCTGTAGTGATATCTCCGGAAGCAACGCTAACGACGAGCTGCGGAACGCCTGCTGCACCTGCCCGGTATGCATCAAACCGGAATGCGATTAGATCGTATGACTGGGTGCCTGTATTTTCCACAACAAATTCGACGTACTTGTCAGGATTTAGTCCCATAGAACCATTGCTTTTTCCGGCGTCGGGGAATTCGGCTCCGTATGTTTCGTCATTGCTGCCATTGCCTGACTTAAGTATAGCGCCCGGATTCTGCAGGGTTTGAGCCTCAATACCCGCGGCAAACACATCCGCGTTCCAGACGCCGCCGGAAATATTATTTCCTGCATGCCAGCCGGCAATGATCAGTTCCGCCTGAACTGCGGTTATTCCCATAGCAAACAATGCCGCTATCGCTGTAACTGTTTTCCTACTCATTGTATTCTCCTCTCTCCTTATGCTGTTGCATTTCTTCCTTCTTCCCGGGCAGATCCCTCATCTGCCCTTTACCCAAAATTGTCATTGATCACTTCGATGCCGGTATTCCGGTAACAGCAATATTATCCAGCACTATGGGGGACTCACCGCCAACTCCGGCAATTCTGAATGTGACACTTTCTCCCCCGGCGAGCGTATGATCGTCTAAAAGAATATCGAAATCATCGAAATCGGTGGCATCGACAGTGGCGTTGGCACCGCGCGCCCGCAACTTAACAGTCATTAAATCCTTCACGGTTTTATCCCCTGAAACGATGCTAACGACGAGCTGCGGAATGCCTTTTGAATATGAACGGTATGCATCAAACCGGAATGCCAGCAGTCTACATGGCCGGGCTCCTCTGTTTGTCACAGTAAACTCGACATACTTGTCAACATTGAGCCCTATGGCACCGTTGCCCTTTCTGGCGCCGGCGAATTCAGCGCCGAATGTTTCGTCATTGCTGCCATTCGGCGATTTATAAAGACTCCCCGCGACACTCCCTGCCTGCGCTTTAATGCCCGGTGCAACAATATCAGCATTCCACTTGCCGCCAGAAAAACTCGATCCCTGATGCCAGCCGGCAATTACTGTTTCCGCCGGATCTGCAACCACCGTCAGACTCAACAGTATAGATACAAATGTAATGAATTTTATCTTCATCTCAGCCTCCTTTTGATTTTGTTTTTGCTGCCATCACCGAGTCATGCGGACGTCCCGCAATCAGTTTTTTCCCGTCGGTAAATCCTTCCGGGCGCCCGTCCAGTTCCTGAACCAGCCGGCTGTGCCATTGCTCCAGCCGTTTTGTATGTTTCCCGGATGCCGCCAGATTATGCAGTTCATCCGGGTCTGCGGTTAAGTCAAACAGCTGCTCTTTTCCGCTGTGCGTGTACCACACATATTTTTCTTTTCCGTCGGTCAGATAATGGTTGGACTGATGCTCGCCGTAACAGTTGCCGTGCTCTCCGTGCAGATATTCGCGCCATTCAGTTTCGGGGTTGCGCATCAGCGGAACCAGGCTGCGGCCTTCCACGCAATCCGGCGCCGGCACGCCGGCAAAATCCAGCAGCGTCGGCATGATGTCTTCATGACAGACCGGCGCGGAGCAGACCTGTCCCGGCTGAATGCCGGCAGATTCCGGCGGCTGAATCAAAAACGGAATCCGGGCGGAGCCTTCATACGGATACGTTTTACGGAAGAGATAGTGATCGCCCAGCATTTCGCCATGATCAGAGGTAAACACAACCACCGTATTGTCCAGTGCTGCGCGGCCGGTAAACGGATCCACACCCACAGCCCGCACAATCCGGCTGATCTGGTCGTCCACGTGATTGATCAGTCCGTAATAGGCCGCGCGGCAGGAATGCAGCGCTTCGCCCTCAAGACACAGGCGGTCTTCATCAACCGAAAACAGTCCGTCCGGTTTTTCCGCCCAGTCGCCGGTCACCGGCACAGGCAGTTCCATCCGCAAATACCGGTCCATATAAAATGCAGGCGGACAGAGCGGCGGATGCGGTGCGAGAAAAGACACAGTGAGAAAAAACGGACAGGAGGGATCGCGCCACTGTTCCAGAAACCGGATGGCTTCATCCGCCGTTTCCACGGTGGGATGACAGCTCTCATCCAGATGCCACGGACGCGCCGTCCAGCCGTTGCCGGTCAAGCCGTGGCCGTCGGCGCCAAAATAACCGTCGCGCCTTTTTTCGATATCTCCAAGCAGTACCATGTGGTCGTAGCCGTACCGTTTACGGCGCGGATACTGGTGCATCGAACGCCCGACCATAAAGGTCTGGTATCCGGCTTTGGAGAGTTCTCCGGGCAGCGTAGCCGCCGGGAACATTTCATCTCCGTCCTGAAACCCGACCATGCCATGCGTGGCGGGAAACTGTCCGGTCAGCATCGAGCGGCGCGCAGCGATACAGGACGGACAGGTGGAATAGGCCTTATTGAACCGGACGCCCTGCCGGGCAAACTCATCCATGTTCGGCGTCAATAGCGCGGGATGCCCGTCAGCGCCGAGGCAGTCGCCGCGCTGCTGATCTGTAACAATAAAAATTATATCCGGCCGCTTATCACTCATTCCAGTCCCTCAGAAGCCACCCTTTTTCCCACGCTTCGGCATCGTATTGTTCCAGTACAGTTGCGGCATTTTCCGGAGACCAGGCCGCCTCTGCAGTTGCGGCAAGTATGGCCAGCTCTTTACGTCCGGATACCGTGCTGTTCGTTAGTGTGCCCAGAGCACAGCGCACCGTCTGATGAAACGCCCAGGCGCTGCCCATCATTCCCATGCCGTCCGTCTCTTTGACATTGCGGGTCATGTTTAAAATTCCGTCTTCTTTAAACCACGGCACGCCGATCACTTGAAATCCTTCATCCGCCAGCCAGCCAATCATGGGATAATTCTGCGGGTAATGCCCCCCCACGGTGTATCCATAATGCCAGCACGTCATGATGATCTCTTTGTTCAGCGTTTCCACCGCCGTCCAGGTGTTCAGCGGCGGTCCGCCGTGTGCTTCGAAGAAATACGGAAACTGTTCATGATTGACGAGCATGTCATCATGCATCATCACCCGGCAGCCTTTAGCCTGCAGATATTCCGCGATATCGTTCATAAAAGCCGCCATCAGCGGCCCGCGATCTTCAGCCGGTTCATTGATGGCCGTATAGAATGATTCGTCGCCGCCAATGTGGAAAAATTCAGGCTGTTCGAACATATCATACACTTCATCCAGCGCCGGATACAGGAATTCAAGTACTGCCGGGTCAGTGACCTTAAAATCGTCGGAACGTTTGCCCTCGGCAGCCTGTGCTTCTGCGGCGTTCTGCGCGTAACCGGCGTGATATTGAGCCTGATAGTCAAACTGCCCAATGTACTTTATCCGTTCCAGCAGATTACTAACCAGATTGATCCGGCTTGGTACGGGCATACTCATAAAAAAATTTCCCAGTGTTTTTATTTCCGGAAAAACGGCAATTCCGCGATCGGCTGCAAAGTGCAGCAGCTGCTGCACCTCTTCGCCCGTCCATGGTCCCATCTCCAGTTCAGGATAACTCTCAAGGGCAATCACTCCCTTAGTCTGCAGGCACAGATGCGTATATTTATAGCGCGCCAGCCGGCGGATGAGCCATTTATACATTTCAACCGTCTGCTCCATCGAATCCAACGAAAATGCCTTCGGAGGGCGCAGCGTCTGATGAAATCCGCGAAATGCAAAATCCGGCCAGTCTTTCACCATGCAAACCGGCAGTTTGCTGTCAGTTGACTGCTCCAGCAGCTGAAGCAGACTCTGCAGCCCGTAATACAGTCCCTGTTTATCGACGGCAGCGATTCCGATGCCGTCCGGTGTAATCTGTAAAATATAACCGCCGTTCCGGGAGTTTATTGTTTCCAGCGCCTGTTCCAGTCTGCTTTCGTCGACCGTTCCCCAGATGCAGCGGAAATGATCCGCAACAGTTTCCGAGACATCAACCGTTTTTCCGAGATACGCCATCTCTGCGGCAAACATACCGGCCGCAAAATCATTCAGCTGAACAGAGCCGGAGGGCAGCGCAGCGGATTTTGCGGTGACATAGAATGTTTTCGGCATCGGCACAATCCGGAAATCGCCGGGACATTTTTCACCCACCGTCGCAAACAGAAATTCTGCCGGAACCGCGGCAGCTGACAGGCTTAATATAAGCACCAGAAATCTAATTTTTTTCTTCATCATCCGCATTCCCTACACTGTTGATTGCACCTTAGAAATCCCAGCGTATTACCAGACAATGTCCATCGTTATGAATATAACTATCTGAAATTAATTTCAGTGTCAAATTTATTTTTAGCGATAAAATCATATTTTTATCTAACAAATATTCCGGCCTGTTTTATCCGTTACAAAGAGAGACTGTATTGAACCGGACGCCCTGCCGGGCAAACTCATCCATGTTCGACGTCAATAGCACGGGATGCCCGTCAGCGCCGAGGCAGTCGCCGCGCTGCTGATCTGCAATAAAAATTATATCCGGTCGCTTGTCCTTCATATCAGTCCTTTTTCAGCCATCTCTTTTCCCAGGCTTCGGCATCGTATTGTTCCAGTACGGTTGCGGCATTTTCCGGAGACCAGGCCGCCTCTGCAGTTGCGGCAAATATGGCCATCTCTTTACGTCCGGATACCGCGTTGTTCGTTAGTGTGCCCAGAGTACAGCGCACCGTCTGATGAAGCGCCCAGGCGCTGCCCATCATCCCCATGCCGTTCGCCTCTTTGACATTGCGGATCATGTTTAAAATTCCGTCTTCTTTAAACCACGGCACACCGATCACTTGAAATCCTTTATCCGCCAGCCAGCCAATCATGGAATAATTCTGCGGGTAATGCCCCGCCACAGTGTATCCATAATGCCAGCAGGCCAGAACAATATCCTTGTTCAACGTTTCAACGGCCGTCCAGGTGTTCAGCGGCGGTCCGCCGTGTGCTTCAAAGAAATACGGAAACTGTTCATGACTGACGAGCATGTCATCCCACATCATTACTTTGCAGCCTTTGGCCTGCAGGTATTCGGCGACATGATTAATATAAGCCGCCATCAGCGGCCCGCGCTCTTCAGCCGGTTCATTGATGGCAATATAGAATGATTCGTCGCAACCAATGTGGAAAAATTCAGGCTGTCCGAACATGTCATACACTTCATCCAGCACCGGACGCAAAAATTCAAATACTGCCGGATCAGTAATTTTAAAATCCTCGGAAATTTTCGCGACCGCATTTTGTTCTTTTTCAAGCGCTTTTTGTTCTTCTTCCAGTTGCGCCGCCCGCTGACCGTAGCCAGCATGATACTGTGCCTGGTAATCCAGCTGTCCGATGTATTTTCTCCGTTCCAGCAGATCGGCGAACGACTCCATCCCGTTTTGTACGGGCATACTTTCGAAAAACTTCCCCATCGTTTTTACTTCCGGAAAAACGGCAATTCCGCGATCGGCTGCAAAGCGCAGCAGCTGCTGCACCTCTTTGCCCGTCCATGGTCCCATCTCCAGTTCAGGGTAACTTTCAAAGGCAAGCGTTCCCTTAGTCATCAGGCACAGATGCGTATATTTATAGCGCGCCAGCCGGCGGATGAGCCATTTATACATTTCAACCGTCTGCTCCATCGAATCCAACGAATATGCCTTCGGAGGGCGAAGCGCCTGATGAAATCCGCAAAATGCAAAATCCGGCCAGTCTTCCACAGTGCAAACCGGCAGTTTATTATCAGTCGATTGTTCCAGCAGTTGAAGCAGACTCTGCAGCCCGTAATACAACCCCTGCTTTTCAGCAGAGGCAATTCCGATACCGTCTGCAGTAATTTGTAAAATGTAGCCACCAGTCCGGCTTTTTACGTTTTCCAGAGCCTGTTCCAGTCTGCTTTCGTCAACCGTTCCCCAGATACACCGGAATTTTTCGCCGGCGGTCTCTGTTACATCCACCGTTCGCCCAAGATATGCCATCTCCGCGGTAAACATACCGGCGGCAAAATCATTCAGCTGAACAGAACCGGAGGGCAGCGCAGCGGATTTTGCGGTGACATTGAATGTTTTCGGCAGCGGCACAATCCGGAAATCGCCGGAACCTTTTCCACCCGCCGCAAACAGGAGCTCAGACGGAACCGCGGCAGTTAACAGACTTAATGTAAGCATTAAAAATCTAAACTTTTTCTCCACAATCCGCCCCCTTCATGCTGTTGATTTCACCTCGGTAATCCCGGTGTATTCCGGCCAATATCCATCGTCTTATGAGTGTAAGCTATCTGAAATTAATTTCAGTGTCAACTTTGTTTTTAGCGATAAAATCATATTTTTCTCCGCCGGTCATTCCGGCCTGTTTTATCCGTTACTGAAGAGAGACATTCCGCCGGAATACAAATCGCACTGAACGAATAAATGATCGCGGAAAATAGAGGAGTTTAAACATTGAGTTCCCTGCGTTTTTTCAGATATATTACCGGGATAATATAAACATCCCGTAAGCGGACAATTAATTTCGATGGCTAAAAACATACCGGGCTATATAAAAAAACATCTGGTGCTGGACGACCTGACCAGCTCTCTGCCGCTGCTCCGTTTCATTGACAGCCGGGGCACGGTGACACAGGCAGAAGCGGCTGATGCAATCGGACTGGCACGCGGCACCTGCAATCTGCATTTCCAGAAACTCGAGCACATGGGATTAATCCGGCGCTCAGAAACCCTGCAGCCTAAAGGACGCGGACGGTCGACCATTCTCTGGAAACCGGTACAGGATAAAAATCTGGTATTGGTGATGCTTTTCGTACCGCCTTTTTTCGAAGGCGCACTGCTCGATTTTTCGGGGGCCACCCTTTTTAACCAAAAGCTGGATTTGAGTAATATCCAGACCGGTAAAAAACTGCTGACTGAGGTATCTCATTTTATCAATGCGGCATTGGTGCAGGCACAACGGGTTCGCGGAACAGTCCGGCAGAGTTTCATCGGCACATCGGGACTGATCGATCCAGACAGCGGAACGATTATCAGCGTAGCCAATATGCCGGCATTAACCGGCATTTGTTTTCCGCAATGGATTCAAACACACTATGATCTGCCTTGCGTCTGTGAAACAATCGGACTGCCGCTTTATCACGGAGAAACACAGAATATTCCGGAAAACATCCGCACCATGGTCGTCCTGTGGGACCTTGGGATCGGGGCTATCGCCGGAAAAGGACCGCAGCTTATTGTAAAAGAGAGCAAGCTGATGCTTCCGGACATCGGACATATCCGGATTCAACGCAACGGACGGGCATGCCACTGCGGAAAAAAAGGCTGTCTGGAAGCCTATACCGGCGGCTGGGCCATGATCGAAATGCTCAATGATCCGAAGATTAAAACGCTGGGAAGTTTCTGCAGTGCCGTGCTTTCCGGACACAAAAAAGCGGTTCAAACCGCAGAAAATGCTGTGCGAATTCTTGGGAAACATCTTTGCTGGTCTCTTCAGGTAACGCGAACCGAACACCTGATTGTCGGCGGGCCGCTCTCCTCCATTTTTCCGGTGGTGCGCGATGCGTTCATCGAAGGCTTGTCCACTGTATTCGACCGCAAAGAGATCGCCGCACTCAATCCCGAAGCCAGCATATCCCCGGAACACGCGATGCGAACCGGCGCATACCTTTGCGCCCGCAACCTGTTTTTTCATCCCGAATCATGGGAGTCAACATGGACTGTAATGCGCAAGGATTCCCCGGGTGTATCCGGTTAAGTCCGGAGAATTTCTTTAACGCAATATCATAACATAAAACTGAGTATTAAGAAAAACAGAAGGAGCAGATGTGAAAAAACAGACAGATAAATGCTGTAAGAAGATTGGAATCGGAATTATCGGCGCCGGCCGCCGGGGAATTCGTTGTCTTGGATCACGAATTGCGGAACAGACACAGCAAACGGGCTTTTCCATTACCGCCGTGTGTGATCGCAATCCGGCGCGGATGCAGGAAGCAGCACAGATTTTAGAAAAGAAATTTGCGGAACACGGCACGGAAACGACGATCACCTGCTATCCGGACTACCAGTCGTTGATTGATGATCCGGCGGTTGAACTGATCATGATTACTACACCTTCTTATGCGCATCGCGACCCGGTGATTGCGGCGCTTCGCTCCGGAAAAAAGGTTTATCTCGATAAACCGATTGCGCAGAACATGGACGATTCGATTGCAATTATGAAAGAGGAGCAGCGAACCGGAAATCGTCTGATTATGGGATTTACCCGCCGTTATGAAAATCCATGGCGCAAAGCGTTTGCCCTGCTTCAGGAGGGGATCATCGGTGATCTGTGCATGGTGCAGATTCGCGCGGTGATTCCATACGATGTTTATGCACACACATGGCATCGTCGGCGCGAGTGGTCGGGAAGTCCGTTGAATGATAAATCATCGCATCATTTTGATGTGTTTAACTGGTTCGCCGGCAGCCGGGCGGAACGCATATCCGCTTTTGGAGGCCAGCGGGTTTATACTCCGGAAGATGACGCGCCGGCGTTCTGTGCCGTCTGTTCCCGTGAATGTCCGTACCGCGTAGATGCCTCGCCGCTGTCAGAAATGGGCATGCAGGATGTCCTCCGGAGTGAGGGTGACTCCTGGGAATGTGAAACAGAGGAAATGTACCGGGCTGACAATTGTGTTTATCGCCCGGGATCAGATCTTGAAGATCACGCAACGATTCATATCGCTTATGAGAACGGTATTACTGCCTCGCTGTTCTGGTGCATATTCGGACCGCGTTCAGAAGACCAGGAAACACTGGAGCTCGTCGGCACTAAAGGCAGGATCATTCTGACGCGACACACTGCCGAACTGGATATTGTTACCGATTACGGAAAACGGCATGAGGTCATTGATTGCAAAGATGATGAATTTCCTACGTCACATTTCGGAGCAGACCTGAAACTGATTCGTGATATGCGTGCATTTTTTGACGGAACAGAGCCGGCGGTTTCCGCAAAAGACGGCTTTGAGTCCACGCGCATGGTGATGGCCGCGCTGCAGTCGATTGATGCCGGCGGCGAACTGGTACGCATGCAGGATTTTCCCGGCGGCGGTCTGACTATTTAATTTTATCTGTATCAGCTACGATCCGATCTGACAGGGCTGGAGCGTATTAAGAAAAATTATAGCCACAAAAACACACAAAAGTGTAATGTATCGCAGGCATCTTTGCCTGCCTTGGGAAATCCGCAGATAACGTAGATGAACGCAGATATTTAAACCACGGGATACACAACACACACGGAAGTTTTGCAGAAAGCATCAGGCATTCAGGGATTAGCAGAGAGGCAGAGTAGTAGACGCGGCGCCCTCGCCGCGTTCCGTGTTCAGGGTTTTCAGTTTACAGTTGGGAGTTGAAAAGTTCTCAGTGCGCTCTGCGGTTTATCAATCATTCGGCCCGTAATTATTTTGCGATTGTTGCGCGTTTTTGCAGCTATACATGAATTTAAAATGCTCTAACTCTCAGATCGGATCGTTTTAAGTTTAATCCGTTTCACTACACTGCGGGACTAAACATCTGTATGCCCTAAACAGCGCACTCATTGATATCTGATAAAATTCCACTATTCAAAAAACACCGGCGAAGACCACGCCCATTGGTCATTTTTCTGCCGGGCGCGGAGATAATAAAAATCACCGGCGCCGCCGGAATCCTGAACGGTAAACTGATAGTTGAGTTCGTGCGGCAGTGGTGCGCGGCTGAAGCGATAGCACGGCGAATCAATGTCGCCGAGATGTCCGGTGTGTGCACCGGCAATTAAACGCTGCAGCGGTATGGTTTCTTTTTGTCCGTTGATGTTTGCGACAATATTTTCATTCA
>JBBADV010000029.1 GCA_041656295.1 Kiritimatiellales bacterium
AATCCGCCCCCCTCTGCGGCCCGTGCTTCGGTGTCTTTTTTTATGAGTCAATTCGCGCCATACGAATATATCTGCAACATCTGGACTTCTGATCCGGATCGCTTTAAGTTTGATCCGTTCCAGCACACTGTGGGACTAAACAGCTGAAATTCAAAACGTTTGAAACCGTGTTGCAACGCCGTTGCAGAATCCCTGCAAGTTGTATCAAACCGCTGTCACATTCGGGGTTTTCGGCGCGTTTCTGTACAAAACCGCCGATCCCTCGCAGAAATCAACGCAAGTCGTTGGTTTTCAGTTTATTCCAGCCTCTTACAGGATATTAAACGCTAGTCTCAAACCAGCCGGCGCGGTTCTTTGTGGAAATGAGTGAAACATAAGTGGCGGAGAGGGGGGGATTCGAACCCCCGGTACCCCTTTGGGAGTACGGCGGTTTAGCAAACCACTGCTTTAAGCCACTCAGCCACCTCTCCGGAGAAATGTTTTATGTATGATATTCACCGGAAAAGGGCAAGCGGCAAAGCGGCCTATTTTGGCCGATGATCAGGTCGTAGATTGTGAAAGCAAGTATCGGTTGGAACCGGACACTTGTGTTTACAATCTGCCCCATCAACCCGATTCTGGTGAAATCGTAAATCCGGCGTTGACACAAGCGGTGGAAACCGGCAGGTTATCGGCCTCTTTTGAGGATTTGTAGTTTGGAGATAGAGAAATGAAGCGTACATGGCAGCCATCGAAGATTAAACGCGCCCGTAAGCATGGTTTCCGCAGCCGCATGGAAACGGCCGACGGCCGCAAAGTGCTGGCGCGCCGCCGTCGCAAAGGCCGTAAACATCTGACTGTTTGCGATAAATAATTTGATTTTTCGCCGGAGGAATCCCGGTGCCCGGAAATACCCTTTCCAGAAGTCAGCGTTTGATTGAGGCCTCTCTGTTCAGAGAGGCTTTTGCGCAAAATAGAAGTTTTGTTGGTAAAACAATGGTTTTATGGCTGCGCTCCGGTGATGGTGCGGCACTGCGTCTCGGAATAATCACCAGCAAAAAAGTGAGTAACCGCGCGGTGGATCGTAATCTGGCGCGCCGCCGTCTGCGTGAAATATTCAGGCAGCATCGTGCCGCACTTTCCGCCGAAGTGGATATCATTTTAATTGCACGCCGGCGGATGCTTACTGCTTCTTATACCGAAACCGAACAGGATTTCCTGCACCTCGCAAAACAGGCGGGAATTTCAACCGCGAATGAACGCTAATGGACGCTAATAAAAATTCATTATTAAAAAACATTCGCGTGTATTCGCGTTCATGCACGGTTTTTCCAATCCGGATTTATCAATGGACGATCGGGAAAATCAAACGGCCGTGCTGTCGATTTTATCCGACTTGTTCGGATTATGCGATTGAAGCAATCCGCAAGCATGGCATACTGTCCGGTCTTTGGTTGAGTGTCCGGCGTATCGGCCGGTGTCATCCGTGGAATCCCGGCGGAGTGGATTTTGTGCCGAAAAAACCAGCAGAAAGAATTTATGAAAAAAAATGATCTGATTATTGTAGTTGTGCTGCTTGCACTGATGTTTGGCTGGATGCGTTATTATCCGCTGATTGAACAGAAGTTTTTCCCGCGTCCGGAAAAACCGGCGCCGGCAGAAGTTCAAACCCCGGCGGTCCCGCCGGAACTTCCGGCGAAAGAAATGGAAGACGCAATTTCCGGTGCGGCAGACAAGCCGGTATCGGCACCGTATCTTGAAGCTGTAACGCCGGCGGAGGAAAAACCGGCGAATGATCAGGACCGGTCATCCCTGCCATTGCCGCCGGAAGAGTTTGTGACGCTGTCGAATAAGCACATTGATCTAACGCTTTCATCGTACGGCGGTACGGTCGTTTCGGCAGTGCTGAAGGAGTATCCGGCAGAAAATCATGCCGGCAGCGGACCGGTGGAGCTTGATTTTGCGGCGGTGCCGGCGTTGCGCTATGCCGGAATTCCGGCAGGTGCCGGAATACTGTCGGAAGGTGCCGGCAGCGCAACGTATATCGCGACGCTGGCTGACGGTGTTATATTTCAGCGCGAGTTTAAACTCGACGATGAATATTTGATGACGGTTACAGATTCGTTTAAAAACGGCGGTGCAACGCCGTGGAAACTGCCGGAACTGTGCTTGTCCGCCGGCGCGATGAGCAATACCGGAGATGCCAAAGACATGCGCGGTTTTTATTCGCTGGGAGTTGATACATTTTCAGCGGCTGAAGGCGTACGGCACTGGGGTCGTGATATGCTGAAAATTTTCCGCAGTGTGCCGGTGCCGGATGGAATGGTTTCCTCCACCGCCGAAATGATTGCCCCGCGTCCGGTGGACTGGATTGCATCGAAGAACAAATTTTTTGTACAGATTGTCACGCCGAGCGAAGCAGCCAAAGGATTTAATCTACTGCTCCGGCGTGAAGGCGAAGGGAAAAAAGTGGCACCGGTGGAGGTTGCTGCCGAAATTATTTTTCCGGCGGAACTGATTGCGGCGAACGAGGTTTTTACCCGCACAACGCGCGTGTATACCGGCCCTAAAGATTTTTTATCATTAAAAACACAGGGCATGGAACAGGTTGAAGTGATGGAGTTCAAAAGCACCGGCTTTTGGAAATTCATGAATCCGGTTATGTATCCAATCAAAGTTGCACTGCTGTGGGGTTTAAACGCGTTGTATGTAGTTGTCCGGAATTACGGCGTGGCAATTATGCTGCTCACAGTGATTGTGCGCATCATTTTCTGGCCGATCACACATAAAGGTACGGAAAGCATGCGCCGGATGGCAGCGCTCCAGCCGCAGATGCAGGCACTGCGCGATAAATATAAAGACAACCCGCAGCGGCTGCAGCAGGAAACCATGAAGTTTTATAAGGAGAATAAAGTGAATCCAATGGGCGGCTGTCTGCCGATGCTGATCCAGATTCCGGTGTTCTTCGCGCTCTTTACCGTACTGCGCAGCGCTATTGAACTGCGTTTTTCAAAATTCCTGTGGGTACAGGATTTATCAACGGCGGAAAATCTGTTTGAAGGTATGGTTCCGGTTCTCGGTTCATTAAATATTCTGCCGATCCTGATGGCGGTGACAACCATCTGGCAGCAGAAGCTTACGCCGACCGCCGGCGATCCGCAGCAGCAGCGCATGATGATGTTTATGATGCCGTTGATGATGTTGTTTCTTTTATATTCCATGCCATCAGGGCTTGTGCTTTACTGGACAACGGGTAATCTGCTAATGATTATTCAAATGCTTATTAAAAAGAAAAAAGCCGCATAAAGGTCGCGGCTTATAATAAGGAGAAGTCAAATGGCAAATGTAATGAAGGCGTTGAAGGGTGAAATTTCCCGCATCGCCCGCATGGAAGTCAATGCGGCGCTAAAGCCAATAAAATCAGTCAACGCCAATCAGCGGAAATATATTGCGGATCTGCGCCGGCGTATTGAGCTGCTCGAAAAAGAAAAACGGCAACTCGAAAAAGTTGTTAGCAAAGCCGTTCCGCAAGAAACACCGGCGGCGGCAGAAGCCCCGCGCAGCTGGATTTCCGGCCAGGGTGTCCGTGCAATGCGTAAGCGCTTGAAACTTTCTCAAGCTGCCTTTGCTAAAGCTGCCGGTGTCAGCCTGCCGACTGTTGTAAACTGGGAATCCAGTAAGAACACCGGTAAACTGAAAATTCGTCAGCAAAAAACCTTCGACCGGCTGATGCAGCTTAAAGGTATGAGCCGTCGCGATCTCGATGCCGAATAATCCGGCACCGGTATTATTTTTACTTTAAGATTCGGGAGGAGCGGTCATGCGAATAATTCATTTGATTGCTTTTCCGGTTATAACTGTACTGCTCGCCGGATGCGCATCCAGCCGGTCCGGCGAAGTTTATTCCCGCGATCAGGCGCGTAAGGCGCAAACTGTCCAGATGGGCACCGTTGAATTCGTAAAAGAAGTTCGCATCGAAGGTACAAAATCCGGAGCAGGCACTGTCGGCGGCGGAGTCGCCGGTGGATTTCTTGGGAGTACCGTCGGTGCCGGCAGAGGATCAGTCATTGGTACAGTAGTTGGCTCAATCGCCGGCGCAGTGGCCGGATCGGTGGCTGAAGAAGGAATCACACGGCGCGGCGGTCTCGAAATCACCGTTAAACTCGACAGCGGCGGTGTTATTGCCGTAACTCAGGAGGCCGACGTTCTGTTTTCTGTCGGCGACCGCGTGCGGGTTTTAACCGGTGCTGACGGAACTACGCGTGTTGAAAAATAAATGGCGTGAAGCAGACATTGCCGCTTTGCTGCCCGCTTTCAGCGAGCCCTTCTTCGAATCCTGTCTGCTTATTCTTATGTAAAAAAGGCAGACAGAAATGTCTGCCCCACATTATGCCCGCGGATGGAATTTGTTATGCACGCCCTTTAAACGGTCGGGATCAACATGAGTATAGATCTGCGTCGTCGCAATATCTGAATGTCCAAGCATTTCCTGAATTGTACGCAAATCTGCGCCGTTTGCTAAAAGATGACTCGCAAATGAATGCCGCAGTGTATGCGGATAAATACTCTTTGTAATCCCGGCGTTGCGCGCGCAGTTTTTTATCATTACCCAGATGGTTTTACGCGACATCGGCTGCTTCCGTTTGCTCAGGAAAACAGTGTGTTCGTGTACTCCCGGCGTTAATCGAGGACGGACGTCTTTCATATAACGGTTCACATATTTAATCGCTTCGCTGCCGACCGGAACAACGCGCTCTTTACGCCCTTTCCCTGTGCAATGCAAAAAACGCTCATCGAAATGCAGATCCGTGAGTTGCAATCCGGCAAGTTCAGAAACGCGCAGCCCGGACGCATACAACAGTTCAAGAATTGCGCGATTCCGTACGCCGAGCGGATCATTTAAATCCGGAAAATTGATCAGGCTCTCGACCTCTTTGGATGTCAAATATACAGGCAGTCCCCGGCCTGTTTTTAACGATTCCATCGCTTCGGTAACATTAACGCTTAACAGCCCTTCCTGCGTCAGATAACGGAAAAAAACTTTCAGTGAAACCAGATGACGTGAAAGTGATGTCGGGCGTAATCCGCGCGCTTTTTCCGACATCAGGTGATCCAGAATCTGCTTGCGTGTTACATTATTAATTGACCGCACATCCTTTACTGTCAACCAATTCAAAAACCGCTCAATATCGTCGCTATACGCCGCACGGGTATGAGGACTCAGCCCTTTTTCAAGGGAAATATAATCCAAAAATTGATCTAACAAAAATCGCATGGATTCAAACCGCTGATTTCCACTGACCCGCACTAATCTTCTTATTAGTGTGAATGAGTGGTTAAAAAATTTAAAGCGCAGTTCCTGTTAACCGTTCGTACGCCTCAAGGTATTTTGCTTGCGTTTTTTCAACGATGTCTGCCGGGAGCTCCGGCGCCGGCGGGGTTTTATTCCAGTCGAGCGTTTCGAGATAATCGCGCAAAAACTGTTTGTCGAACGATATCGGCGAAGCCCCGGTTTGATATGAATCAAGCGGCCAGAAGCGTGAGCTGTCCGGCGTAAGCACTTCGTCGATTAAAATAATTTCGCCGGCAAGCTCACCGAACTCAAACTTCGTATCTGCAATGATAATGCCTTTGGTCAGCGCATAATCAGCGGCATAGGTGTAAAGTGCGAGCGTGGCGGCTTTCAGTTTTTCGGCTTTTTCAGAGTCGATAATTTCTTTCATGCGCTCAAAACTGATATTTTCATCATGCAGTCCCTGTTCGGCTTTTGTTGACGGTGTAAATATCGGTTCATCAAGTTTGTCTGCCATTTTATATCCGGCGCGCAGCGGCATTCCGCCGATCGTTCCGTTCTGCTGGTATTCTTTCCAGCCGGAACCAATCAGATAACCGCGTACAATACACTCCACCGGAAACACTTCGGTTTTTTTCACCAGCATAGAACGTCCGGCAAGTTGATCGGCGTGCTGATTAAACGGCACCGGATAATCTTTCACGTTGGTGCTGATCATATGATTCGCCACAAGATGGCCGGTGCGTTCGAACCAGAATTTTGAAATTTTATTCAGCACTTCGCCCTTTTGCGGGATACCGTTCGGCATGACACAGTCAAAGGCCGAAATGCGATCGCTCGCGACAAACAGCAGTTTATCGCCGGCGTCAAAAATTTCGCGCACTTTGCCGCTGCGCGGCGCCGGCACCCCGGGAATTTCAATTTTCGTTAAAGCCCGTTGCATATTTTCTCCTTTTTAAAATCTATTCTTTAACCGCAGATATCACAGATATAAACGGATTTTTAACCATGAAAACCACGAAATGACACGAAAAGCAAAGCTGTTTTGTTTTGAAGTCTGGGGATTCGTCCCTAAACAAACGGTGACAATTCGCGCAGACGTTTTACAATCACCGGCATAGCATGCAAGACGGCATCAACATCTTGATCGGTATTATAGGTGCTCAAACTGAACCGGATCGAGCCGTGCACCGCAATTCCGGAGACTTCCATTGCACGCAGAACGTGGGAGGGTTCGAGCGAACCGGATGCGCAGGCCGATCCGGTAGACGCACAAATGCCGTAATCGTCAAGCATCAGCAGAATGGACTCGCCTTCGATAAATTCAAAACTGATATTAGTGGTATTCGGCATCCGGTTGTTTACATCGCCGTTCACGTGCGCGCCGGGGCATAGTTCAAGAATTCCCTTTTCAAGGCGGTCGCGCAGTGCTTTCACACGGGTGTTTTCTTCAGTGATGTTTTTTTTCGCCAGTTCGCACGCCTTACCAAGTCCGACAATATACGGAACATTTTCCGTGCCGGCGCGCCGGCCGCGTTCCTGATGTCCGCCTAGAATCAGCGGGATCACTTTTGTACCGCGCCGGATATAAACAGCTCCGACGCCTTTAGGTGCACAAAGTTTGTGACCGGAAAGCGAGAGCATATCCACCGGAAGTGCGCGAACATTCACCGGAATCTTACCGACAGCCTGAACGGCGTCCGTATGGAAAATCCCGCCGAATTCATGTACCGCTTCGCCGATTTCTTTTATTGGAAAAATCACACCGGTTTCATTATTCGCCCACATAATGGTTGTGAGCGAACGTCCGCCGGCGCGTACTTCACGATGCAGCGCATCCGTATCCAGATTGCCGAGGTGATCCACATCCAGCCGCGTCAGCCGGCAGCCGCGGTCTTCGAGATAATGGCACGGCCCGTGCACCGCGGGATGCTCAACTTTCGAGGTGATCACATGCGGCATCTTATCCATCGCCTCTGCGCCGCCGCGAATCGCGAGATTATTGCTTTCAGAACCGCAGCTCGTGAAGGTGATTTCACGCGGATCGGCAGCGCCGATTAAATCCGCTACCTGTTCGCGCGCGGTCTCCACATATTTTTTTACCTGCCCGCCGAACGTATACATGCTCGACGGATTACCCCAGAGCTCCGTAAAAAAGGGCATCATTACATCGAGCACCTCCGGTGCAATCTGCGTCGTTGCGTTGTTATCGAGATACACCGCTTGTTTCATTTGACCTCCTCGACAACCAGTGTTTCGGCAACCGCCTCACGCAGTTTGGTTTCCACCACTGACTTCAATGTAAATTCTGAAACCGCACAGCCGGAACACGCCCCGCGGAAACGGACTTTCACCTCATCGCCATTGACATCAATCAGTTCAAGATCACCGCCGTCCTGCCGGAGCACCGGACGGATTTCGCGGTCGATCACATCTTCGATCAGATGGATTTTCTGCAGCGTTGTCATCGCCGGTTTTTTTACCGGTGCCGGAGCTTTCTGTTCATGCAGAACGCGATTCAGAATTTCCTGAATATTCGGAATGCAATTGCCGCATGCTCCGCCGGCCTTGGTGGCATTCGTAACATCTTCCACCGTTTTCAACTCGTTTTCACGAATCGCTTTTTCAATCTCTTGGTCGGTGACACCGAAACAATGACAAACCACTTCGCCGTCGAGCGCCTTGTCCCATTTTTTTCCGGTGCGATAATTATAAATCGCCGCCTCGAGCGCTTCACGTCCCATCACCGAACAGTGTACTTTCTGCTTCGGCAGTCCGCCGAGGTATTCCGCAATCTCCTTGTTCGTGATTTTTTCTGCTTCTTCAAGTGTTTTACCGATGATCAGCTCCGTCAGCGCCGACGACGAGGCAATCGCGCTTGCACAACCGAATGTTTGGAATTTGGCTTCTTTGATCCGCTTATTTTCGTCGAGCGTAAACATCAGCTTCAATGCGTCGCCGCATGCCAGCGAACCAACTTCGCCGACGCCGTCCGGATCTTCAATCGTTCCGACATTGCGCGGATTCCTGAAATGGTCATTCACCTTATCTGTATAGTCCCACATAAAAAACTCCTGTAGAAAACGAATGCTGGAACGGCGGAATAATGAATGAGCGGGAAACCGGATTCCAGAGCAAACCGCTCATATTTTTGATATTTAAGTCTTCTAATATTCCGGCGCTCTATTCTTCAGTCATCCAATCTTGAGCATCCGCTCAATACTGCCGGCAGCGCGGCGTGCGATCTCCGGCGGCACTGTCACGCGCGTTTTCATGTCCTGCAGCGACCATAGAATTTTTTCGAGCGTGATCTTTTTCATATTCGGGCACACTGCACGCTCCGGACACACCGCATAAAATTTTTTCGTCGGATTTTCACGCTGCAGCCGGTAATTAATTCCAATTTCTGTTGCGACAATAAATTCCGTCGCATTCGACTGCTGTACAAACCGGCACATTTGTCCCGTTGAAAGCAGTTCATCTGCCAGGTCGCGCACCGGCTTGCTGCACTCCGGATGCGCCAGTACAACGGCATCCGGATGCTTCTCTTTTTCAGCCAGAATATCTACCGGACGGATCCGTTCATGCGTCGGACAAAATCCGTTATATAAAATAAAACCGTGGGGCAGACAGGAATGTCTGCCCGTTGCGCAGACAGGAATGTCTGCTCCACACGGCTTTTCCGGCAAAACAATCGGACGTCCGAGTTTTTCGGCTACAAACGAACCAAGATTACGGTCCGGTACAAAAATAATTTTGCAGTCGCCGAGCGATTCAACCACGTTGACAGCATTTGACGACGTGCAGCAGATGTCGCTTTCTGCTTTTACTTCGGCCGAGCTGTTTACATAGCAAACTACTTTTGCATCCGGGTACTGCGCTTTCAGCGCGCGCAGTTTTCCGGCATCAATCATGTCTGCCATCGGACAGCCCGCGCCGGCATCCGGCAGCAGAATCGTTTTTTCCGGCGAGAGGATCGCCGCCGTTTCTGCCATGAAATGCACGCCGCAGAAAACCACCACCGGCTCGTCCAGCGTCGCCGCTTTACGGCTCAGCTCCAGCGAATCACCGGTGAAGTCTGCAATCGCCTGCACTTCATCCAGCTGATAATTGTGCGCGATAATCAGCGCATTTCGCTCCTGCTTCAGCTCCTGAATCTTCTCTTCAATTAATTTCATAATATGGACAGGAAGTTAACCACGACGGACTGCAAATTAAAAGAGCAGATTATCAAAGCTGAACAATATGCGGTTTTTGTTTCAGAATTATAATTGCTGTGACTTTTTATACCTGGCAGGTAAGTTATGCCGTTATGAAGCGCGATATTGAATGGACAGAACGGCTGGATGACAGCGTAAAACGGACGGTGAGAGTTCGTATTTTTGCCGGAAAGATCAAATGGCAGTTTAAACGGTCAGATGAAGAGCGCTGGGATTATGATACGCCGGCGTCAGCTGACGACTGGGAGACGCTCGACAATAAAGTTAATGCGCTGTACCGGCGGCGGCGGGCGGCGGTAAATGATGTCGACCTGGTGCGTATTGAAAAGAAAAAGCACGTGTGAATTTTGCCGCCGGGCTTCAGTTTTAAAAACTGCCCGATTCCATTACCGGAATCGGTTTAATCCGGAATAGCGATAAGCTGCCCGATTTTTAGATCAGCCTCGTGTCTCATTTTATCACGGTTGGCATCGAAAATTTTGCGCCATTTTGAACTGTCTCCGTAAACATCGCGTGAAATCCGCATCAGCGTATCGCCGGGATTTACCTTGTACATGCGTGCAGGGAGAGCGGGAGGCGGCTGATTGCCGATTGCCGGTTGAAAGTTTGCAGAAGAAACAGCCGGCGCCGAACTTTGTTCTACCGGTTTTTCCGCAGCTGCCGGCGCCAACGTTGCTGTTTGCACAGGAGACTCCAGCGCTGCACCGGGTATAGTTTTTACATTCGCAACAACCGGCGCCGGTGCGGTTTCCCCTTCAAACGCTTTCAACTGTTCGCGTAACAGATTGTTTTCACGTCTCAATCGAACCAGTTCTTCCGAAACACCATCGGATGATTTAGCGATTTCACCGGCGAGTAAAACTTTCGATTGACGGATCCAGTCCAGAATTAACGGGCGTTTTTCAGTCGCAGGACGTTTCTCAAGATAGCGTTCATAATAGAAAATCGCGTTGATATAATTTTTTTTCTGCTGATGGTTAATCAGCGCGAGTTCGAGATCGGGACGCGCAAGCGCCGGATTTTTTTCAAGCGCTGCTTTAAATTTCGAGATCGCCGCATCCCAGTTTTTCAAATAAACCTGTTCCAGCCCGGCGCGAACGCACGGATCCTGTTCGTCAGCAACATCACGTTTTGCACCGTTTTCGTTGCAGCCGGCGAGCATCAGAATGAGACTGATAAGAGCGGGTGAAAAATATTTCATAGTCTGCTTGAATTTCCACATTTATTGCGTTCCAGTTTCCGATGAGCAGTCATAAGTTCACCGGGATTGGTGAGTGCGGCAAGCAGAGAGAGTTCGCCGCATAGTACGGCGGCGGCACAGATCAGTGCAAGCCGGCGAGCATTAGCACCGGGTTCGCGCTCTGCACGGCAGCCGAGTTCGGCAAGGACTTCTTCGACAAACGGAAGACCCTTACCGCTGCCGACGGTGCCGACGATCAGATGCGGCAGTGTGGTTGCAAACCAGAGGTCGCCGTTGCGCACTTCGGCCTGCACGATTCCCTGTGAGCCCTCAACAATATTGGCGGCGTCCTGTCCGGTGGCGAGATAAAAACCAAGCAGCATGTTGGCGAAGTGAGCGTTGGCGGAACGGAGTCCGCCGGCGAGCAGTGTGCCGATTAAATTTTTGCGAGTATTGAGCTGGACGATTTTTTCCGGCGTGGTTTTGAGATATTTCCGGCAGAGTTTTTCCGGAACGGTGAGTTCGGTAACGACGTATTTGCCGCGTCCAAGCACTCCATTCACGGCAGATGTTTTTTTGTCGCAGCAGTAGTTGCCGGAAAGCGATTCATATTTGAGCTCCGGACAACGTTTCAGGATGTAATTCAAGAGCACTTCGCTTGCCTGCGTGGCCATATTATGACCGGATGCATCGCCGGTGGTGTATTCAAAACGGATGAAGAGCAGGTTTCCGGCGATCTGTGAATGAACGTCGATAAGTTTTGCAAAACGGCTGGTGGTTTCGGTAACGCGCTGCAGTGCCGGGAATTCTGTTTTTATTTTCTGCAGACATTGCAGTGCAACGCCGGCGTCCGGCGCTTCAAAAAGTACGGAGCGCGTCATGCGTTCATCGATAACAACAGCGCAAATTCCGCCGGATACAGTGGCAACGCGTGCCCCGCGATGAACGGAGGCGAACAACGGCGCCTCATAAGTAGCGAGCGGAATTTCAGTTTCGACATCGATTTCAGGACCGGTAATTTTTACCGGCCCGACCCATTGCAATGGCACATTGGCAAACGATTGAGTCATAATTTCCAATTTAAGAGTGCCGGTTTAATCATTAAAAAGCCAGGTGGAAAGATAGCGTTCACCGGAATCGCAGATAACGGTTACAATAAGTTTTCCGGCGTTTTCCGGCCGCCGGGCAAGTTCAAGAGCTGCAAAAACATTTGCGCCGGAAGAGATGCCGCCGAGAATTCCCTCTTCTTCCGCCATGCGCCGGACGATTTTTCCGGCGGCGGCGGCAGGTAGGGTCAGAACACCGTCGAGCAGTTCAAGATCAAGATTTTTCGGAATAAAACCGGCTCCAATACCTTGAATTTTATGCGGACCGGGCTGACCGCCGGAAATGACGGGCGACTCCGCCGGTTCGACAGCGAAGACCTGCACGCCGGCTTTTCTTTTTTTCAGTTCGCGGCCGGTGCCGGTGACGGTTCCGCCGGTGCCGACGCCGGCAACGAATATATCCACCGCGCCGTCCGTATCCTTCCAGATCTCTGGTGCAGTGGTCTGCCGGTGGATTTCAGGATTTGCCGGATTTTCAAACTGCTGCGGCATGAAAGCGGAAGGGTTTTCTGCCAGAATTTCTCCGGCGCGTTTAATCGCACCGGGCATGCCTGCGGTGCCGGGCGTTAAAATAACTTCGGCGCCGAGCGCGCGCAACAGGTTGACCCGTTCGACACTCATGGTTTCAGGCATGGTGAGCGTGAGCTTATAGCCGCGCGCAGCAGAAACAAATGCCAGTGCAATTCCGGTATTGCCGCTGGTAGGTTCCACGATCAGTCCGCCTGGCGTTAATGTCCCGGCGCGTTCGGCTGCCTCAATCATTGCAATGCCGATGCGGTCCTTGACGCTGCCCAGCGGATTACGCGATTCAACTTTTACAGCGATTTTTGCCTTCAGTCCGTCCGTCAGCCGGTTTAAAAAAATTAATGGTGTATTCCCGACTGTCTGGGTCGCATTTTTAAAGATATTCATTCACTGATCCTTTTTAAAACAATTTTAATATTTATTCGATACAGTACCTTCATCGAACCACTCCGGCCATTTTGTAATATAGTTGCTATTCCCGATAAAATCGGGCAGAAATCAGAATTTTTAAAGGAAAAAATATGAATACTTCTGCCGGAAATTTCATTTTTGATATTATCGACGCTGATCTGGCCGCCGGTAAACACAAAGAAATTATCACCCGTTTCCCCCCCGAGCCGAATGGATACCTGCACATCGGGCACGCTAAAGCCATTTGCCTTGATTTCGGTGCTGCGTTGAAATACGGCGGCCGCTGCCACCTGCGGTTTGACGACACCAATCCGACTGCTGAAGACACCGAATATGTTGAGGCGATCAAAGAAGATATCCGCTGGCTTGGTTTCGACTGGGGCGAACATCTCTATTTCGCATCCGATTATTTTGGAAAAATGTACGCCTGCGCCGTCAAACTCATCGAGCTCGGCAAAGCATACGTTTGTGAGTTGAGCGTCGATGAATTTAAAAAGTATCGCGGTGTCCCGGAAATACCGGGCAAAGAACCGCCGGGGCGCAGCCGTACTGTCGAGGAAAACCTTGCCCTGTTCACGCGTATGAACGCCGGCGAGTTCCCGGACGGAACCTACGTTTTGCGCGCCAGAATCGATATGGCATCACCCAATCTGCACATGCGCGATCCGGCGCTCTATCGCATCAAACACGCGCACCATCACAACACCGGTGATAAATGGTGCATCTATCCAATGTACGACTTTGCACACTGCCTTGAAGACTCTTTTGAGGGCATTACGCACTCGCTTTGTACGCTCGAATTTGCTGTCCATCGCCCGCTTTACGACTGGATACTCGAAACGCTTGGCATCTACCATTCGCGGCAATACGAATTCGCTCGGCTCAACTTAACCTATACCGTCATGAGCAAGCGCAAACTGCTTGAACTCGTCCGTGGGAATCTTGTGCACGGCTGGGACGATCCGCGTCTGCCCACCCTCACCGGCATGCGCCGGCGCGGCTATACACCGGAAGCCATTCGTTCCTTCTGTACTGAAATCGGTATCACCAAATTCGAGAGCCTCACCGATGTCGGACTGCTCGAATATCATGTCCGCACCGATCTGAACGAACGCGCGCCGCGCCGCATGGCTGTCATTGATCCGTTGAAAGTCGTCATCACCGACTACGAAAAAACCGGCGATGAACTCGAACTGCCCAATCATCCGAACAAACCCGAAGCCGGCACGCGGAAAATAAATTTTGCACGGGAAATTTATATCGAGCGCGACGATTTCATGGAAGCTCCGCCGAATAAATTTTTCCGGCTGGCGCCCGGGCGTGAAGTCCGGTTGCGCGGTGCTTATTTCATTACATGTACCGGCGTCATCAAAGATGCTGCCGGACATATCGTTGAACTGCACTGTACGCACGACCCGGCCAGCCGCGGCGGCAATGCGCCGGACGGACGCAAAGTCAAAGGAACCATTCACTGGGTCTCCGCTGAACACGGCATTGCAGCGGAATTCCGACTCTACGACCGCCTCTTTACCAGCGAAAACCCCGCCGCTGAAGAAGATGATTTTAAAACGTATCTGAATCCCGATTCACTCAAAATTGCATACGGCTTTGTTGAACCGGTGCTCGCCGCTGAAAACGCCGGCGCACGGTTCCAGTTCGAGCGCATCGGATATTTCTGTGCCGACACCGACACAACGCCGGAAAAACCTGTCTATAACCGTATTGTCGGTCTCAAAGATTCCTGGGCAAAGAAAAAGTAACACTCAGCATTCAAATACACCGATGTAACTGTTCCAACTGATTGTTGCTAGATGTTTAGTCCCACAGTGTGCTGGAGTGATGTATAACGAGCTCCGGAGGGATGAATTATGGGACAGATATTACACGGATGCGCCCGTACGACTGAGGCGGTGCGTCGAACGATACAGCATCGTCAAGAGAGCCTGAGTGTTCTGGCACGGAGGTACGGTATTAACCCGAAAACCGTAGCGAAGCGTCGACAGCGCACAACGGTACAAAATGCCCCGATGGGGGCCCAGGCATCCTCGGTCAACGGTGCTGAGCAAGGAGGAAGAAGCCGCTTGCGCCGCTTTTCGGCAACACACGCTGCTTCCTCTCGATGATTGTCTTTACAGCTTGCAGATGGCCATACCTCATTTAACACGCTCCTCTCTGCATCGTTGCTGCCAACGTCATGGTATTCGCCGGCTGCCGGATACCAAAGATCCCCGGAGCAAACGGAAATTCAAAACCTGTCCAATCGAGTTTTTCCATATCGACATCGCTGAGGTTCGCACGGAAAAAGGCAGGTTATATATGTTTGCTGCCATTGACCGTACGTCAAAG